>CAXTFT010000020.1:29932-33140 GCA_964243585.1 uncultured Terriglobus sp. | reverse complement strand
CTGCCGGTCGGCACGCTGGGCCTGGTGGACTTCGACACGGTGGACGTGACCAATTTGCAGCGGCAGATCGTCCACCGGGAAAGATCCATCGGTATGCCGAAGATCGACAGCGCCGAACAGACGCTCCGGGAGATCAACCCGTATGTCAACATCGTCAAGCACGAGGTCATGCTGACGTCCGAGAACGCGCTGGACATCCTCAAGGACTACGACGTCATCGCGGACGGCACGGACAACTTCCAGACGCGCTACCTGGTGAACGACGCCTGCGTGCTGACCGGCAAGCCCAACGCCTATGGCTCCATTTTCCGTTTCGAGGGCCAGGCTTCGGTTTTCGCCACCGAGGAAGGCCCATGCTACCGCTGCCTGTATCCCGAGCCGCCACCGCCAGGCCTGGTACCCTCCTGCGCGGAAGGTGGCGTGCTCGGTATCCTGCCCGGCCTGGTTGGTGTCATCCAGGCAACTGAGGTCATCAAGCTGATCCTCGGCATCGGCGAGCCGCTGATCGGACGCCTGCTGCTTGTGGACAGCCTGGGCATGACCTTCCGCACGCTGAAGCTGCGCAAGAACCCGGCCTGCCCTGCCTGCGGTACGCACGAGATCAAGGAACTGATCGACTATGATCAGTTCTGCGGCATCGAAAAGCCAACCGGCACGGGTCCGCTGGAAGTGGCTTCCCACGCCGCGATTGCTTCAGACCTGATCGAGAAAGATGGCATCCCGCAGGTCTCGGTGGAGACGTTGAAGCAGAAGCTGGAAGAAGGCAAGGCACTGATCCTGGATGTGCGCGAACCGCACGAGGCGCAGATCTCAACCATCGGCGCACGCATGATCCCGGTAGGCGATCTCGAGTCTCGCATCGGCGAACTGAAGGGCCACGAGAGCGACGAAATCCTGCTCCACTGCAAGAGTGGAGCCCGTTCGCAGCGCGCCTCGCTGATCCTGAAGCAGCACGGCTTTACCGATGTGAAGAACGTCTCCGGCGGCATACTCGCCTGGGCCGACCGCATCGACCCGAGCATGCCAAAATACTAGGCCAGACGCAAACAACAGAACGCCGGCTCCCAGGCGGAGTCGGCGTTGTTGCGTCAACGGACAGTTCCGGTTAGAGGGTGATGACGACCTTGCCGATCTGCTGGTTGCTCTCGAGGTACTTGTATGCCTCCACCGTCTGCTCGAAGGGGAAGGTGCGTGCGATCTCCGGCTTAAAGGTTCCGTCGGCCAGCCGGTCGTAGATGTACTGCTTCATCGTCTCCCAGTCAGGCGTGCCGCGCAGTTCGTTGAAGGTGTAACCGAACATGCCGATGCGGCGCGCAAAGGTCGTCATGGGAAACGGCGTCGGCGTACCGGACAGCATGCCGTAAAGGAAGATGGAGCCGCCCGTTGCAGTCGCTTGGCCCAGCGTGTTGATGTAGTCCCCGCCCACCGGGTCAAAGACGATGCGCGCGCCCGCACCGCCGGTAATCTCCTTCACGCGGGCAGGCAAGTCTTCATCGGCGGTCACGATCACGTGGTCCGCACCCAGCGCCAGCAGCTTGTCGCGCTTGGCGGCAGTGCGTGTTGTAGCAATGGAGATGCCACCCTGTTCCTTCACAATCTGGATGGCTGCCAGCCCAACCGACGAACTGGCCGCCGTGATGATGACAGAGTCCCCTTTGCCGACTTTGCCAAAGGTCACCAGCGCGCCGTATGCGGTGCAGTACTGCATCCACACGGCGGCGCCCTCTGTGGCGGAAAAGTTATCCGGCACTGCGGCCAGCACTGCGGTGGGCACCACTGCCTGCTCTGCCAACGAGGGGTATTTGGTCATGGAGTAGCCGGGAATGGTAGCGAACCGCTTGCCGACCAGCGTGGCATCACCCCCTTGCCCGATGGCCAGCACCGTGCCGATCACCTCGTAACCCAGGCCGGATGGCGGCGTCACCCGCTCCATGTACTGGCCGTGGTAAAACATACTTTCAGCGCGGTTCAGACCGACTGCCTCTACCTTCAACAGCACCTCGTCAGCCTCGGGCTGCCGCTCCGGTACATCCTCAATCTGAAGAACCTCTGGGCCGCCTAACGCTTGGAACCGAACTGCTCTGGGCATGATGTACATCTCCTGCTGAGCAGATGCGGCGCGCGGAGGATGGGACGCAGCCCTGCAGCCGTTATGTTGCTACCCGCTTCTAAGGTGTGGTGTGATGGCCAGCATGACAGACAGCCCCGTAAACCGGCGAAGCTTTCTTTCGGCATGCAGTCTTGCCGCTTGCGGCCTGTGCCTGGAGCCTCGGCTTGCCACACAGCCCGCACGCAAGACGGAAAGGCCGCCCAACATTGTCGTCATCCTGTCCGATGACGTGGGCTATGGCGATCTTTCCTGCTACGGCGCCACCGCAGTCCACACGCCGCGTATGGACGCCCTGGCGCGCGAGGGCATCCGCTTCACCAACGCGCACAGCGATGCGGCTACCTGCACGCCTTCCCGTTATGCCATGTTGACGGGCCAGTACGCCTGGCGGCGCGACGGCATCCAGGTGCTGCCGGGCGACGCGAAATCGCTGATCGAACCGGGCCAGCCCACAATTGCCTCTGTTTTGAAGCAGGCAGGCTATGCCACCGGACTGGTGGGCAAATGGCACATCGGCCTGGGCGGCGGCAGCATCGACTGGAATGGCGACATACGGCCGGGACCCTGCGAGGTGGGCTTTGATGAGGCATTCTTTTTCGCCGCCACGGCAGACCGCGTGCCCACCGTGTACATCCACAACCATCGCGTGGTGAACCTGGATCCAGCGGACCCCATTACCGTCTCCTACGGGAAAAAGATCGGCACAGAACCGACCGGCCGGGAACATCCCGATCTGCTGAAGATGAAACTGACACAGGGCCACGACGGCACGGTCGTGGACGGCATCAGCCGCATCGGCTTCATGACCGGCGGCAAGTCCGCGCGCTGGATAGACGAGGACATGGCCGCCACATTTACCGGCAGGGCAATTGAGTTCATTGAAAAGAACCACGACAAGCCGTTTCTGCTGTACTTCACACCCAGCGACATCCACGTGCCGCGCGCCCCGGCTGCACAGTTTGCAGGCAAAGACACGTGCGGTGTCCGCTGCGACGTTATCTCGCAGCTGGACTGGAGCGTCGGGCAGGTGCTGGACACGCTGCGGCGGCTCCACCTGGAGGAGGACACGCTGGTGCTGTTCACGTCAGACAATGGCCC
>CAXTFT010000020.1:0-29922 GCA_964243585.1 uncultured Terriglobus sp. | reverse complement strand
TTACTTTTATTAAATTTATTGCAACACATAATTCACTGATTATGAGTACAATATTCAGTGATTATTCAGATTTTTATACAATATAATAGTATAGGTGTATAGAGTTGCCGAACCCGGTAGTGAACGACGGCTACGACGATGGGTCGGACAGGAAGCTGGGCGCGCACAAACCCGCGGGGCCCTGGCGCGGCGGCAAGTATGCCATCCAGGAAGGCGGCACGCGCATCCCCATGATCGTCCGCTGGCAAGGCCATGTGAAGCCCGGGGAAACGTCCGGCGCACTGGTCAGCCAGGTGGACCTGCTGTCCAGCTTTGCCGAGTTGACACACCAACCGACCCCGAAGACGGACAGCCAGAACGTGCTGCCCGCGCTGCTGGGGCAGTCGCAGCAGGGCCGCGAAAGCCTGGTGGAAGAAGCCAATGTGCTGGCGATTGTCGAAGGCAGGTGGAAGCTGGTGGACCGGTCGCAGCACCCTGGCAGCACGGTTCGCACGCGGCCCGCCGCGGAGTCGCCGCAGGACGCCAATGCCATGCGCTTCTGGGCCCAGCAGCCCTACCCCTCCGCGACGCTGGAACTCTATGACCTGAGTGCAGACCCCTACGAGCTGCACAATCTGGCCGACAAGATGCCCGTGGTGGTGGAGCGGCTCAAGAAGAAGTTACAGGCAGTGCGACAGGGCTAGGCGCGTGCGGCTTGCGTGGTCCCGTTCTGGAGCAGCACAGTCACGATCGCGGAACACATCTTCATTCAATTCTCCGTTCTGCAGGTGCAATATAAAACAAGAGTCAATGGGATGCACTCGTGTGCATCACACAAGCAGCGACTGGAGATTTTCGCTTGCGATATGCTTCGGGAGACTCCCAGAGGATTTTGCCCATGAATTACCGCATCTTGATTGCATCTTTTTCCGCCACTTTACTGCTGTCCGCCCCCGTGCTGGCGCAGTCTACCGCGCCCGCCGCTATACCGACGACCGTTGCGCCCGCGCAGAAGATCCTGATTCACATCCACTCCAGCAATCCCGCCGATTGGCAGGCCGCGATGAACAAGGCGAACAGCACCATGAGCAGCGCGACGCCCGGCAGCACCGTGGTGGAGATGCTGGTGACCGGCGACGGTCTGAAGCTGATCGACAAGGGCAATACGAGCATGACCTCGCCGATGGCAGAGTCGTTGAACAAGGACGTGAGCTATGTCGCCTGCCACAACAGCATGAAGGCCAACCACATGGAGATCAGCCGGCTGGATGCCGGCGTCGGAACGGTGCCCTCTGGCGGGCGCGAGATGGCCATGAAGAAGGCCGAGGGCTGGACAGTACTGGACGACGGGAAGCTGCAGTAGACCAGCGTTTCGATGGTACCCCCATCCCTAACGTTTCAGTGCCTGCTTCAGCGGTCCGAGTTCCCCGTCGTTGGCGACGGGCTTCAGCCTCAGCAGCTTCGCTATAAAGCTGTACACATCCACGTTGGTAAACGCGGGCAGCGACACACCTTTGCGGATATCCGGTCCGTTGGCGACGAACAGCGCCTTCATAGCGGTCATTCGCGAGGGATCGTAGCCGTGGTCGCCCACGTCGTCCCGCGGTTTGGTGGCGTGCAGGTGTGCGATGAACGGCCCATTCGGTACGATTACCGGATCCCCGATGCGCGGGTTATCGCTGTAGTGCAGGTAGGCGGGTACGTCCTTCTGCCGGTAGACGTTGAAGCGCGGATCGGGGTACGCCATAAATTCGCGGTAAACCTTCTCGGTCTCGGCTTCGCTCTCAGGGTACAGCGCCCAGTCCACCACCTCGGTGTGTGACAGGTCGGCATACCTGTCCCACTGGATCCAGTTGTTGTCATTCAGGATCATGCCGTGGTCGGCAACGACCACCAGGTCGACCGGCAGGCCGGTTGCGTCCAGCCGCTGGCGCAGTTCGCCCATCAGGTTGTCCACCGTATGCACCGCGGTGGTTTCCTGCACGGAGTCTGGTCCGTACCAGTGGCCTGCATGATCGGTCGTGGGCAGGTAAAAGGCTATGAAATGGGGTCGCTGCTCCGGTGGCAGCTTCAACCAGGTGACGATCTGGTCGATGCCGACATGACCGTCCAGCTGGTCTTCAAACTTCGCGTAGCTGCTCGGCCTGTGGCCTGCCGTTTGAGCCTCAGACCCAGGCCACATAAAAACGGCAGAGCGCATGCCCTGCTGCTCTGCAAGTGACCAAAGCGGCGTGCCGCCGTACCACGACCCGTCATTGCTGGCTGCGGGGTCGGTGTACTTGTAACGTTGTTTGCGTGCGGGGTCGTAAAAGCTGTTACGGACGATGCCGTGGTGCTCTGGATACAAGCCTGTGACCAGTGTCCAGTGGTTCGGAAATGTCAGCGATGGATAGGACGGCAGCATACCCTCGTAGGCGCGCGCACCATCCTTTGCAAGCTGTTGCAGGTGCGTTGCGCCGTGCTCCTCAGGATAGTCATAACGAAAGCCATCGAGCGACACCAGCACTACGTAGTGCTGCTTCATGGCGTGCGCGCCGTTAGGTGGTTCTGCGGTGTCCACGATCAGATTCGGCAGCGGTACGGCAGAGCCGTAGGCGGGGTGTTCCTGCGCGGACGCTGCCATGGCAAGCATGGTCAGCACGGCAAAAAGAAGCAAAGAGCGTAGGGGCTGGGGCATGTTGCACTCCCATTGGTTGGCGGCGCTATGGCGCTCGCGATCAGTCTTCAGCCCGGTCGTTCTCGGTAAGCATCTGCAGGCATAACGGTGGTTCCAGCATGGTGGACATCTTCGCAATTAAGTCGACCGCCCGGTTCACGGTAGAGGTCAGGCAGGGCTCCGTTGTCACCACGAACGGCAGCGCGTCCTTCGGGTAGCCGGGCCGCTGCAGGATGCTATCGATGTTTGCACCCACTTCTGCCAGCGCGCCGCTGATGGCCGAAACGATGCCCGGCTTGTCACGCACGATAAAGCGGAGGTAGTGCGGCGCGGTGAACTCGCCCGTGACGGATGCGTCGACCACCGGCAGCGCCACCGAATTGGAGCCGTGCACCACGGCCAGCATATCGCTGACAATGGCGACTGCCGTGGGATTGCCACCCGCGCCATGGCCGCTGAAGACCACATCACCGCCGAAGTCGCCGGTGGTGACGACCATGTTTTGTGTGCCATGCGACCACGCAATAGGCGATGTCTTTGGCACCAGCATCGGTCCCACGCGGGCGTGGAGTGTGTCGCCATGCAGTTCGGCCCGTGCAATCTGCCGCACGGTGCAGCCAAGCTCGCGTGCATAGTGAAAGTCCACAGCGGAGACGGTGCGGATGGTCTGTGCGGGCACATCGTCCGGATCGATGCCGATCTGCATGGCCGCGCGCACCAGGATGCACAGCTTGGCGCGTGCGTCGAAGCCGTCCACATCTGCCGTGGGGTCGGCCTCGGCATAACCCGCGGCCTGCGCCTGCCCCAGCACAGCAGCGTACTCCGCGCCTTGCTCCATGTGCGACAGCATGAAGTTACAGGTGCCGTTCAGAATGCCGGAGAGCCGCGTGATGCGATCGCCCTGGAGGCCGTGCAGCGTAGCCGGAATGACGGGTACGCCACCCGCCACGGCTGCGTTGTAGACCAGCGCACGGCCGCTTTCGCGTGCCAGTTGCAACAGGCCTGCGCCGCGATAGGCGATCAGCTGCTTATTCGCCGTGACTACATGCTTGCCACCGGTCAGCGCCTGTTTGATCCAGCCTTCGATGGGATCGATGCCGCCGATGGTCTCGACAATCAGGTCGACGTCCGCGCGGAGAACGTCATCGATGTTCTCCGTCCAGACAATCCCCTGCCCCAGGCCCTGTGCCGTACCACCGATGCGCTTGCGTTCCACACCACGGTTGTAAATGTGGGTCAGCTCGATGCCCGGGAACTGCTGCGCCTGCAGCAACTGCGCGACCGCCGAGCCAACTGTGCCAAAGCCCAGGATGGCTACGCGCGTGGTCTTGTCAGAACTCTTCATCATGGCTAATAGTCGACTCTTTCCACGCTGCTCGTCCAGGCTTCGAACGACGTGATCGCCTCCTCACCCAGCACACGCGCGGTGGGAATACGGCGCTCACTGGCCGGGCGTTTCACTTCGTCGTAGAGAAAGCCATCGTCGAACCCGGCGGCAGCGGCGTCCGCAGCCGTGTTGCCATAAAAGATGCGTGCGCAGCGCGACCAGTACAGTGCGGCAAGACACATGGGGCATGGCTCGCACGAGGTGTACACATCGCAGCCATCGAGTTGAAACGTGCCCAGCTTTGCGCATGCCGCGCGAATCGCGTTGACCTCGGCGTGGGCCGTCGGATCGTTCGTGCTGGTCACCGAATTAGCCGTTGCCGCGATCACCTTGCCATCACGGACGACCACAGCGCCGAAGGGTCCGCCCTTGCCACTGTGCACGTTCTCAGTGGCAAGATCGATGGCCATGCGCATGAACTTTGGATCGGGTTGTGGAGCCGCTGACATCAAGGTGAAGTATCGCATGCAGGGAGGCACAACCGTGCCTCTCGCAACCGCTGCAACATGGTCGATGCCGAAGTCCAGCGCATAATGCAGTCATGCGGCAGGCATGGATTTCGCAACATGTCGTGACTCCACTGGGCGAACAGGCGGCTGCGATCGTGGTGCGCGACGGCGTGATTGAACGTATCTGCGATCGCGCGGATTTACCCGGCGACGTGCCAGTGCACGATGTGGGCGGGCTCGCGCTGCTGCCTGGCCTGGTAGACAGCCACGTGCACCTGAATGAGCCAGGCCGCACCGACTGGGAGGGTTTCGAAACCGGCACGCGCGCCGCAGCCGCCGGTGGCTTCACCACGCTGATCGATATGCCTCTGAACTGCCTGCCGGAGACGACCACCGTCGATGCGCTGAACGCCAAGCGCGCGGCGGCACAAGGTAAGTGCCGCGTGGACTGGATGAGTTGGGGCGGTGCCGTTGGCCTCCAGGGTAAAAGCAATGTGGAGCACCTTATGCCTCTGGCACAGGCGGGCGTGCCCGGTTACAAATGCTTCCTTGTCTATCCCGGATGCGAAGGCTTCACCAGCATTGACGCCGCAAGCCTTGAGACAGCGCTTCCCGTTATCGCAAAGACCGGCCTGCCGCTGCTGGTGCATGCGGAGTTGCAGGAACCCATTGACGCGGCTCTGGCTGCACTTCCTGACCCAGACCACCCGGCGTGGCGCATATACGCCACCTATCTCGCTTCACGGCCCGATGAGGCGGAGCTTGCCGCGATCCGACTGCTGCTGGACCTATGCCGCCGCTTTCATTTCCGCCTGCACATCGTGCACCTGGCCACGGCACAGGCAGTAGAAATGCTGAGGGCTGCGAAGGCCGAAGGTCTGCCGGTCACCGTCGAAACTTGCCCGCACTATCTCCACCTCTGCGCTGAGGACATTCCGGAAGGACGAACGGAGTTCAAGTGCGCTCCACCCATTCGCAGCCGCGCGAATCGCAAGGCGCTCTGGCAGGCACTCGGCTCAGGGCTCATCGACATGGTCGCCACCGACCACTCGCCCTGCCCGCCCGCAATGAAGCGCGCGGAGGATGGTCGCTTTAACGCGGCGTGGGGCGGCATTGCCAGCCTGTCCACCGCACTGCCCGTGATGTGGACGGAAGCACACGCACGCGGCTTCACATTGCGCGACATTGCCCGCTGGATGAGCGGCGCACCTGCCGCACTGGCAGGGTTACGGGGGCGAGTGGGCGGCATTGAGGTTGGCCGCGATGCCAACTTCGTCGTGTTCGACCCGGAGGCGGAGTTCAACGTGACAGAGGACGTGCTGCACTACCGCCACAAGGTGTCGCCGTATTTGGGTGAGCGGCTGCGTGGTGTTGTTCGCGAAACTGTTCTGCGCGGGACAACCGTCTACCGTGACGGCGAGTTCCCCGGCGAGAACACTGGCCGCGAGTACAAACGACCTGCGCCACGGCACGGGAACGCGGCAGATGTATGCTGATGCTCTGCGAGGAGGCGCGTTGACCTACATCGAGCAGTGGAACAACATGCCCGCAGACATCGCCGCCAACGAGGTGCTGCCCTGCTGCGGTTCGCACGCCTGGGCCGATGCGCTGGCAAGCCGGCGTCCGCTCAAGACGTTGCCGGAACTGCTGGCGGCGAGCGATTCCGCCTGGTGGTCGCTCGGGAAGCAGGCTTGGCAAGAGGCCTTCGACAGCCACCCACGCATTGGTGAGCACCGCGCGCAGGGTGCAGCGACGGCGAAGGCGCTGTCGTGGAGCGCGGGCGAGCAGGGCGCGGCGATGAACAGCACTGACGAGGTCAAAGAGCAAATCGCCGCAGGCAATCGCAGGTACGAGCAGCAGTTTGGGCACACGTTCATCGTCTGCGCCAGTGGCAAGTCAGCAGAGGATATTCTGCAGATTCTGGAGCGTCGCCTGCAGAACACCGCAGAAGCCGAACTGCATGAGGCCGCCGGGCAACAGCGTGATATTACCCGTATTCGCCTGCAAAAATGGCTTGTAGCGCACGAGGAGGCAGCGGCCTGATGGGCATTTCAACCCACATCCTCGACACGGCTTCGGGCCGGCCCGCAACGGGCGTCGCAGTGGAACTGGACCGCAACACCGAAGGCGAATGGCAGACACTGAACGCCGCGGAAACTGACCGCGACGGGCGCATCAAGTTCCTGCTGCCGGAAGGCGAAGCCATGCTCCCGGGCCTGTACTGCGCCCGCTTTGCCACCGGTGTTTATTACGTGCGTGAAGGGTTTGATGGACTGTACCCCTTCGTTGAAATTACTTTCGTTGTGAAGCCCGGCGAAAGCCAATACCACATACCGCTGCTGCTTACCGCCAACGGCTACACCACCTATCGCGGTAGTTAGTTTGCTAACAACAAGTCAGGCAGGCGCATGGCGAGACTGGAAGAAAATAGTTACGGCAAGACCGGTGTGCGACTTGTCAAGGTCACGCGGCGTGACGGCGTGCACACCCTGCGGGAGTGGACCGTGCGTGTGCTGCTGGAGGGCGACTTCGACCACACCTTCCTGACGGGCAGCAATGCCGAGCTGCTGACCACCGACACCATGAAAAACACCGTCTACTCGCGGGCAAACGAATCACGGGCAGAGTCGATGGAAGCCTTCGCAGGCGAGTTGGTTGCGTTTCTGCTTGGGCGCAATCCGCGCGTTTCGTCCGTCGAAGTACACATCGCGCAGGCCATGTGGAAGCGCCTCACCATCGACGGGCAACCGCATCCGGACAGCTTCATGCGCGGCTCGGACGAGACACAAACTGCCACGCTGCGACGCACGCAGACGGGCGACCAGGTGCTGCACTGCGGCTTCGAAAACATGATCGTGATGAAGACTGCAAAGAGCGGCTTCGAAGGCTACCTGAAGGACGATTTGACCACGTTGAAAGAGACTGCCGACCGCCTGATGGGCACCTCCATCACGGCATCATGGCAATATACTGGTGCAGCTATAAATCACAACGCACTTCGCTACAGTGTCCGCGAAACCATGCTGAACACCTTTGCGGGACACGAATCGAGGTCCGTGCAGCAGACGCTTTTCGCCATGGCCGAAGCCGCTTTGGCAGCAGTTCCAGAGTTATTGGAAGTCACACTGACGATGCCGAACATCCACAATATTCTTGTCAATCTGAAGCCTTTCGGGCAGGAAAATAAGAATGAAATCTTCATGCCCATCAGCGATCCCAGCGGCTACATCCACGCACGTGTGACACGCGAGTGAGCGGCACTCTGTCATCTGCAGAAAAGATAATCGCGCGCTGCCGCGAGCTTGCGCTTGTGACTGATGTACCGGGGGAGACAACCCGCACCTTTCTCTCCCCGGCCATGCGCCGCGCGAACGACCTTGTCGCCTCGTGGATGCGTGAAGCCGGGCTGAATATCAGCATGGATGCCGCGGGCAATCTGCGTGGAGTGCGTGCATCGGCGCTGCCGGAGGCAAAGTCCTTCGTGCTCGCATCGCACCTGGATACGGTGCCGAATGCGGGTGCGTTCGATGGCGTGCTGGGTGTGCTGCTCGCGCTTGCCGTGGTGGAGCAACTTTGTGCGGAACCGCTCCCTTTCCACGTGGAAGTGATCGGCTTTTCCGAGGAGGAAGGCGTGCGTTTCGGCGTGCCATTCCTCGGGTCGCGCGCACTTGTCGGGACACTGAATGAAGCACTGCTGACGCGCGTTGATGCAGTTGGCGCGAGCGTTCGCGGGGCCCTGCAGAGTTACGGACTGGATGAAGCACAGCTCCCTTTGGCGGTGCTTGCAAGACCGATGGGCTACCTCGAGTTCCACATCGAGCAGGGTCCGGAACTCGACAACGAAGGCCTGCCGATGGGCGTGGTGGAGAGCATTGCCGGGCAGAGCCGCTACCTGCTCACCTTTACCGGCGAGGCGAACCACGCGGGCACCACGCCCATGCGACTGCGGCACGACGCCATGGCCGCAGCCGCGGAGTGGATCGTGGAGGTAGAACGCTATGCAAATGCCACGCCCACACTGGTCGCCACCTGTGGATCGGTCCAGACGCTGCCGGGGGCTGGCAACATCATTGCGGGCAAGGTGCACATATCGCTTGACGTCCGGTCCTCGAACAACAGCACCCGCGAAGACGCGGTGACAAACCTGCTTGCCTCCGCACAGGATATTGCAGCAAAACGCGGCGTCACCACGGATGCAAAATTGCAGATGCAGCAGCCAGCCGTGCCGCTCGATCGTGGCCTGCTGCGCCTGCTGGAAGACGCTGTAGACAGCACCGGTGCGCCCATCCGCCGCATGAACAGCGGAGCCGGTCACGACGCCATGATCATCGCACCACACATGCCGGCGGCGATGCTGTTTCTGCGTACACCACGCGGCCTGAGCCACCATCCTGACGAAACCGTACTGTCCGGCGATGTGCAACTGGCACTGGATGCGGGTATCGCCTTTGTTCGTTCACTCGCCGCAAGGGAGGCACAAGCATGAGCCTGCATCGGCTCGGCGAAACACGCAGCCGCCGCGCACATGACCACCTGCTGCAGACGCCGGACACATCTGTATGGGCACCGTTGCCGGGCATGGTGAACGGAACTGCCTGCGTCCATACTGCGCCTGCGCTGGGCGCGGCGTTCACCCTGTACACGGCACAACTCCAGGCAGGTGGAACGCTCGGTGCAGCCAAAGGATCGCGCCTTGTCTACCTGCTTGAGGGTGTCCTGCACTTAGACACAGAAGACCGAAGCGCCGCCCTTGGCATGGGTGGGTACGCTTACCTGCCCGAGGCGTCGAAGTACCTGCTCACCGCAGGAGACGATGGTGCGTGCGCCGTGGTGATCGAAAAGCGCTTCCTATCACTGCCCGATGTCTCTGCGCCATCGATACTCATTGGAGGTGAGGGCAGCATTCCTGCCCTTCCGCTGAACGGCGACGAGGCATTGCTGGTGCGCTCGCTTCTGCCGCTGGACGATCCTGCCTTCGACTTTGCAGTAAATACGATGGAGTACCAGCCCGGTGCCTCGCTCCCCATGGTGGAGTGTCATGTGATGGAGCACGGCCTGCTTATGCTCGAAGGAGAAGGCATCTACCGCCTTGGCGATAACTGGTACCCCGTCGCGCAGGGCGACTTCATCTGGATGGGGCCGTTCTGCCCGCAGTGGTTTGGAGCGCTGGGCAAGCGGCCTGCCAAATACCTCATCTACAAGGATTGGAATCGGCACCCGCTTGAGGAGCGTTCACGATGACGCTTGAGGTCCACACGGAACGGCTCGTACGCGAGATGGGTACACTTGCATCGTTCACGGACGCAGAACAGACCGGCAAGCCGGACGAGCGTGCTGTAACCCGCGTCATCTTCAGTAAACGCGATCTGGAGGCAAGGGCGTGGCTGAAGACGCTCTATGCCGACGCCGGTCTCCTCGTGCGGGAAGACGCCGTGGGCAACACCTTTGCACGGTGGACTGGCAGCGAACCCGATCTATCCGCAGTGGGTACCGGTTCGCATACCGACGCCATTCCCCATGCAGGCATGTACGACGGGACGCTGGGCGTACTGGGCGGGCTGGAGGCCATCCGGACACTGCAGCGCGCCGGGATAAAGCCCCGACATTCCATCGAATTACTTATGTTCGCCTCAGAGGAGCCAACCCGCTTCGGCATTGGCTGCCTGGGCAGCCGGTTGATCGCAGGCGCGCTCAATACGAGCCTTGCAGATGCCATGGAGGACTCCGAGGGTGTCACGCTCCAAGAGGCCCGTACGCGCGCAGGCTTCCGTGGGGATCTTGCCTCAGTGCAGCTTGCAAGGGGAAGCTACAGCGCCTGGGTAGAACTGCACATTGAACAGGGTCCGCTGCTGGAGCGCGACGGCGTCGATATTGGAGTTGTGACCCACATTGCCGCGCCTGCCAGCTACCGCTTCACGGTGGAGGGTTTTGGCGGCCATGCTGGAGCGCTGCTGATGCCCGACCGTCGCGACGCACTGTGCGCTGCGTCCGAACTGATCCTGGCCATAGAACGTGCCGCGCTGTCTACCGGGACCATCGACACGGTTGCGACCGTGGGGACGGTAGACGTCCATCCCGGTGCAATCAACAGCGTCCCCAGCCGCGTCCATCTGGGACTGGATGTGCGCGATACCAACCCGGTGCGTCGTGAGGGTGTCATGCAGCAGGTCCGCATGGCCACTTGTGAGATTGCAGACCGGAGAGAAGTCGAGATCAAAGAGCAAACAATCAATGCCGACCCGCCAGCAACCTGCTCGGACGATATTCTTGCGATCGTTGAAACCATTTGCGAAGACGCTGGATTGTCCCACCGGCGCATGATCAGTCGCGCCTATCACGACTCTTTGTTCATGGCGCTGATTGCGCCAGTTGCCATGACTTTTGTGCCTTGCCGCGGCGGTGTAAGCCACAGGCCGGATGAATTTACCTCGGCAGCAGCCATGGCGCGCGGCGTACAGGTACTGGCCGGGACGCTCCGCGCGCTGGCAGGATAAGGCCATGGACCTGTTGTCGATCAATCCCGCTAGTGGTGAGGTGCTGCGTAGCTTTCCGTCCCTTACCGAAGAGGGGCTGCGCGAACGCATTGCCCTCGCTGCGACAGCAGCCCGGCAGCAGTTTGCCGCTCCGCTGGACCACCGAATCCTGGCGCTGAGAAAACTTTCAACCCTGGTGGAGGCAGAAGCAGCCGAACTGGCGCACACCATCGCCATCGAGACGGGCAAGCCTCTCCGCCATGCTCGGGAAGAGGTGGCGAGTTGCGCGGAGGTCTGCCGGTACTACGCCGAAGACGCTACGCGTCTGCTTGCGCCGGAACTGCTGGCAGCCGGGCAGGGCCAGGCGCACGTACAGAGCAGACCGACCGGCGTCATTCTTGCGGTGATGCCATGGAACTCACCCCTGTGGCATGGCTTCCGCTTTGCCGTGCCCGCGCTGGTTGCCGGGAACGCGGTCCTGATGAAGCATGCCGGCAGTGTTCCACAGTGCGCTCTGCACATGGCCGCCCTGGTGCGGCGAGCCGGCTTTCCACGGGGTACCTACACTGCCCTGCTGATGGAGGACAGCCTGGTAGAAACTGCGTTGAATGATGAGCGGGTGCAGGCACTTACATTTACCGGGCCAGGAATCGCGGGCCGTGCGTTGGCCGCACAGGCAGGCTGGCTGCTGAAGCGCTCTGCGCTCCACCTGGACGGCAGCGACGCCTTTGTGGTGATGCCGTCGGCCGATCTGGAAGCGTCTGTTGCCGCATGCGTCCGGGCATTTGCCCTGGGTGCGTCAATCGGCAAGCGGATTGTTCTGCACGGGGACGTCTACAAAGCTGTCGCAGGCCGTTTTGTGGCTGCTCTGGAGGCGTTGCATATCGGCAATCCCTTGCTGCGGGAGACAGAACTTGGCCCCCTCGGCACGGCTGCCGCCCTTCAACAAGTGACTGAACAGGTCGACGCAGCAGTTGCTGCCGGTGGACGCGTTCTGACAGGCGGTAGCCGCATGGTTGGTGCCGGCAACTTCTTTGAGCCGACCCTGCTGAGCGGCGTGCCCCTGTCTGCCGCACGTGATTGCATGTTGGGACCTGTGGCACTCCTGTTCCGTGCCGAAGATGTAGAGGATGCAATCGCCATCGCGAACAGTACCCCGTTTGCCGGTTCCGCGGCGGTCTGGACGCGCGACCCTTCCGAGCAACAACGGCTGACGGCTGACATCCGGGCAGGGTTTGTAGCACTCAACTCGTTCCCTGCAGACGATCCGCACCTGCCCATGGGTGGCTGGGCTGCTTCAGGCTATGGCAAGGAACTGGGAGAAGCAGGTCTGCGCGAGTTCCTGCAAATGAAAACGGTCTGGATCGCCTGACGCGCCACAAGGAGAAAGGCAGCGCGTTGAACCCGGGCAAGGTTCTACGCGCTGCCTTTGTACTCCTTCAGAAGTTGAAAGTGGCCTGCAGGGTGACTGTACGTACCGCCGCGCTGCTGCCACCAGGACCACCGCCTTGAAGTGAGAGGGAGCGCCCGAACAGGTTCTTGGAGGGATCCGGGTTATAAGACGACAGGGTTCCGTTGGGGGTGGCATAAGGGACGTAGTTGAACAGGTTTTGAATCTGCGCACCTACGTTCAGGGTGTACTTTTTACCGGAGTTGATGCCTCCGCCAAAGCCGCCACCGCCGCCCGGGCCACCTCGACCTCCGCCGCCACCACCACGACCTCCGCCACCGGGAGGTGGTCCGCCGCCGCCCGGGCCACCCTGGCCGGCACCATCACGCCCGTTGCGCGCTGCACGTTCCCCAAAGCCAAACACCTTGACTGCGCGAAGGTTGAAGCTGACGTTGGAAGGTCCTGTGCAGTAACCCTGGGGCACGCGGTTGGTGCTGCCGATGGCCACCGCAACGAAGTCCGTCGCGACCTTGCAGTTGCCGGAAACACCATTCGCAAAGCCTGCACGATCGTTGGTAATGGTGTCATTGTTCAAGTCTGATCCGGTGGTCACGTTGTAGAAGCTGCCGGAATTGAAGCTAAGGAACGGACTGAAATTCAGAGCAAAGGGTGCCTGCCAGTTCCCGAACAGAAAAACTCGGTTTCGTTGAACAAAGAGGGCGCGTCCGTAATCGGTTCGTGGATTCAGGCTGTCCGTGGGGAAGCTTTCGGCCCCATTCGCATTTGATTTTGCGAAATTGAGCGCATAGAAGCCGAACAGTGAGAACCGCGGCGTCAGCTGTGTCCTGAAGTTCGCAATGATCTGATTCTGCCGGAAGACGCCACCCGACTGGAACTGATAGACGAAGTTCGTCGTGGACGTTGGGATGGAACGCGACAGGTACTGGTGAACGCCCTGGTTATTGAGGTAATTCAGCGAAATTGTGGATTGTTTGCCGATCTGCTGATCCACACCAATTTGCGTCTGCATATTGTAGGCACTGCGAAGGCCCGCTCCCAACTGGTAGACGGTGTTGGACGCCGAGGCTCCTGTGCCGCAGGCGCCCAGGTTCTGCGGGCTACAACCGGCTACAGGCGAACGGTAGACAAAGATCGTCTGGTTGACCCCGTTCTGCTGGTACGACGTGATGACGTCGCCCAGGTCGAAACGGTCATAGAAGATGCCAAAGCCAGCGCGCAGCACCGTGGTCGGGTTGCCGGTCTTCTTGGGCACACCATAAGACACGGCCAAACGGGGCGCAAAATCGGCGTTGCTGTGGATGTCGCTCTGCGCTTCATATCGCAGGCCGTAGCTCAGGGTGAGGTTTGGTTTTAGGCGGAAATCGTCTTCCGCGTAGATACCAACATCGGTCAGGTTGCCGGAAATACGAGGGTTCGCGATACTGACGACACGGTACTGAAACGGCTGATTGGCGATGTAGTTTGCGGCGTTGGAGTAAGTAAATGTGCCGTTTGAACCAGACGTGGAGAGTAACGCCTCGCGGTACACACGCAGTCGCATGCCGGCACGAATGAAATGCTTTGCCAATGCGACCGAGGTGTAGTTCTGCACTTCCAGCCGGTCTTCCGTGCGATTCTGCGTTCCGGCGGCAGACCCGCCGCCGGAAAACAGCCCCTGTACGGACACCGTGGCTGCCGTGGACTGCGGCGTCTGTGACGAGATCTCACGCTGAACTGCCAGGCGCGTTTCGTTGATGACCCTGGGGCTCAAAATTTGCGTGTCGCTGATCTGAATCTGGTTTGAGTGGCTGGCATTGTTGTAAGCCACTGTTGGCAGACCCGTGGAACCCAGGCCGGCATTTTGCTGGTCGCTGTGCTCAAGCTGGTAACGGACCGTCAGCGTGTTCTTGTCGCCAAGTGCGAAGTCCAGCCGAGGTGTCAGGTCATAGCGCGTCTGCGGGCGAAAGACGGCACGGTTAGCTTCAGGGTATGGACTCAACGAACAAGTTAGGTCACCAGGCAGGCAAAGCGCTGCAGGATTACCCGGATTGCTGACAATCTGCCCGGCAAAGATGCTGTTGTCCTGGATGGTACGGTGACTGCCGCCCACGGAAAAAGAACTCTTCTTCGTCAGCGGTCCGGTCAGGGAACCCAGGAAGAAGATGCGGTGATAGTCAGGTTGCACGTTCGAGGCACCAAGGAATGGACTGGACGTGTTCAGAAATTTGGCATTTCCCTGGACGCTTAAATTGCCGTGAAACGCATCAGTTCCAGGCTTGGTGAACACTTCAACGCGGCCGAATCCCTGTTTGTCGAACTGCGCGGAAAACGGGTTTTGATTGACACGGATTTCGCGAATGGATGATTTGGGTGGGAGTTGACCGCCAGTAAAACCGTCCACGTAGATCTGTCCGCCATTGGGTCCGGCAGAAGGGCCCGCAAGTGCAGAGAGCTGGCTGGAAAGCTCATCGGGATCATCCGACAGCGCCTCAAGATCCTTGTCCTTGATGACCACGAAGCTGCCGTTCGAGTCGGGATCGACCGAAACGCTGGTCGTTGTTTCCGTGGTGACGTTGATCTCCTGCGTCTGCGACTGGACCACCATGGGCGTGTTCAGGGTCAGGGGAGCCGAGCCAATGCGCACACCCTGCCGCACAAACGACGCAAAGCCCTGCATGGTGACCGTGACCGAGTAGGTTCCTGCCGGCACATTGCGGAAGCTGTACGCGCCATCACCGCCAGAGGTGGTCGTCAGCGCTTCCCCGCGGGCCGGTGTCAACGTCACCGTGGCACCTGGTATGGCGGCCTGGTCAGGATCGAGCACGTAGCCGGTGACAGACGTTCCGGCTACCGCCTGCGAGAACGCACTTGGAGCAAAAGCAGTAGCGGCAGGAACCGCGGCCAGGCAGGCCAAAGCTAACGGGAGACTACGGTACGCGCGGGGATGCCGCGACGAGATGGTGCAAAAAAGCATTCCAACCCTCAAGAAGAAACTGTAGAAAAGCTGCCCAAAGGCATGGTTCGTGAAGTACTACTCGGGTCCGCCGCCACCGGCTTCACCACCACCCGCCGCGCCTGAACTCCAGGGTGGCAAGGTAATCTCACTACCAGCAGGCCCTGTGAGCAGCGCCTCGACACCACTCAGGACGGTAATGGCAGTGTATGGTCCGCCGCTGTTGCCGGAAGCAACAATCATCAGCGCTTCACCAGTCTTCAGGTCGGCCAGGGACGATTTCGGCAGGCGGGGAATCATCTGGGAAAGATCTGCTCCGCTGCCACGTCCGCCGGGTGTTCGGCCTCCGCCGCTGCTAGCCGCGTAGCCTGCTCCCGGTGCGGTGCCCGCTCCGTATCCTCCAGGACGTCGGCCTGCTCCACCCCCCGGGGTTGCCTTGGCGGCTGATGTGTCCGTTTCTCCCGCAGGCGTGCCCGCACCTGCCGGTGCAGCGCCATTCGCGGTACCTCCCTCGGTCGGACCGGCAGCACCTGTCCCGGGCCGGGTTCGCGGTGCGGCAAACCGGGCAGCAGCCTCGGGTGGCAGTGCACGCAGGTCAGACTCCGTGCCTACCGCGACTGTTTCGTTCTTCTTTGTCGCCAGATCCTTTATTACAAAGCTATTGGCGGCGGCGTTGATCGAGATCACCGTACCGGAAAGGTTTTTGAACGAACCTGAAACAATCTCTTCCGCAGTCACAGTCAGGCCGTCTGCGGAGCGATCGCCGCGCACGCGCAACTGGTCGCCGGGATGTAAGTCCGCCAGCGTACCCGGCTTTGCCTCTTCGAATTTCACAGACCCGGGAGCATAGCGCCGGTACATCGTGGAGGTCTTCGTCTCCACCGTCACCTTGCGCGTCCCGGAACTGATCGCGATGGAACCCGTGGCAGGGTCCAGGGAAGTAACAATGCCGCCTGAGCCGCGCCGGTTCCAGTCGGCCTGCGTGCTCTGGTTGCGCTGCGCAATATCGGCAGACTTCATCAGGATGACCCGGGTCGCAGTCAGCGCGCCGGGGTCACCAGGCGTCCCTGACACAAGCACACGGTCACCAGCCGCAATCGCGTCAACCGTGCCTGCCTGCGCAGTCTTCAGGTCTGTGCTGCCGGGCGCAAGCTGCTGTACCCGAACGCCGTCGGCCAAAGTGACAGACACCATGGCGCCGGCGTCCGTTGTCACCGTCAGACTGCTGCCTGAAATGCTCTTTACCGTACCCAATGCGCGGTTAGCAGCGGCAACTGGCGCGGCAGGAGCCTGCGCAAACAAGGCTGGCCTGCTAGCTGCACTGCCCAGCAGCGTAAATGTAAGCAGTGCGTAGGACGCCAATACTCTACCTGTACCCGGCCGATACACCCGATTCGTCACGACATGTCTCCAGAGGGTCCGTCCAGCGGCAGTTTCGCTGCCGCTCACACTAGAAGTTACGGATCAGACACATGAAAGTTTCGGCAAGGAGCGGGATTCCTCAGAAAAGTAACTAGACGGGCGGCTCCTGATCGAGCGGCTGTGGCGGCCAGTGATAGATTGCAACGCTCATCGGCGGAACCATAACGCAATCCTTTTCGCGCAGCGGTGCCGGACCGCTGGACAGCAGCAGGTCTGACCCTTTCTCCACTTCAAAGGCAGTCGCAGCCTCGGCGAAGTTGATCATGGTACGGATATTGCCCCGATCCGTGTAAATCCAGCGATGCTCTTCGCTGAACTCCACGTGCATGCGGCTAAAGTCACCCAGGTTCAGGGCCAGTGTCTTTCTGCGAAGGTGGATCAGGTCGCGGTACAACTGATGCATCGCCCGGTGCTCGCCATTGTCCAGTTCATCCCATCGCAGCTTGGAGCGTTGAAACGTGGCAGGGTCCTCAGGATCGGGCACGCTTGCCCGGTCCCAGCCGAAGTGCTCAAAGTCCTTCTTGCGACCTTCCGACACGTTTTTCCGCAGTTCTGGATCCTGAAAATCTGCAAAGTATTGCCACGGCGAACTCGCCGCCCACTCCTCGCCCATAAAGAGCATGGGAATAAAAGGTGCCGTAAAGACGACCGCTGCGGCCAGGCGCGCCTTTTGCGTTCCAACGATCTGCTGCACACGCTCTCCCTGCGCACGGTTGCCAATTTGATCGTGATTCTGGATGTACCCGAGAAAGCGGTGGTAGGAGAGGTGATGAGGCGCACGGCCATGATTGTGCTGGCGAAAACGTGAATAGCGCCCATCATAAAGAAACGCCTGACGCAGCGCGGTGGCAAGCTGCTCGATCGTACCGTAGTCCTTATAGTAGCCAAAGGGTTCGTGCACCAGCAGGGTGTATAGCGAGTGGTGAAAATCGTCGCTCCACTGGGCATCCAGTCCAAAGCCATTTGCCTCGCGAGGCGTGACAAAGCGGGGATCGTTCAAATCGGTCTCACCGATCAGGAACAGGTTGCGGCCCAGCGACGCGGACATATCCTCCACTTCCCGGGAAAGCTGCTCCAGAAAATGCATTGCGGAACGATCGATTAGCTCGTGCACGGCGTCCAGTCGCAGCCCATCAAAGTGATAATCGCGCAACCACATGAGCGCGTTGTCAATCATGTAGCGGCGAACCTGGTCGGAGCCACCCTCCTCCAGGTTGATGGCTGCGCCCCACGGCGTCTTGTGCCGGTCGGTGTAATACGGACCGAAGTTCTGCGTGTAGTTTCCAGCCGGCCCAAAGTGGTTGTAGACCACATCCAGAATGACGCCGAGACCCTTGTCATGGCAGGCATTTACAAATCGCTTCGTGGCCTCGGGACCGCCATAGGTCTCATCCGGCGCATACGGTGCGACACCGTCGTAACCCCAGGAGAAGCCACCCTCATACGAGGCAATCGGCAACAGCTCCACATGGGTTACACCCAGCTGGCATAAGTAATCGAGCCGCTCCATGGCGCTATCCAGCGTACCTGCTTCGGTAAACGTGCCGATGTGCATTTCGTAGATCACCGCCGAAGGCAGCGGGACGGGTCTGAACTTCGTATCGGTCCAGTCGAATTTCCTATGGTCCAGCACGCGCGACGAAGAGTGCACATCTTTCGGCTGCCAGAACGAACGTGGATCCGGATACGGAGTGGGATCATCGTCCAGCAGAAAAGCATAATCCGTACCGTGCACCGCGTCTTCCACGTCGACGCTCCAGAAACCCCGCTGGCTTGGACCTTCCATGGTGTGATCAAGACCGTTCACGCGCACAGAAACCTGCTTGCGTTGCGGTGCCCAGACTGAGAAATGATGCATTGTGCCTCCTGCGGCCATGGCTGCGCACTTACAAATTCACTTAGGAAAGGGGTACTGGATGGTGCTTGCGCACAGGTCCACGCACGTCGACGTCGGCGCTGCTCTGGCTGTCTTTCACCAGCAGCGCCACGGGAAAACGGTCCAGCAGGGTCGCGACGCGAATCGTGCCGCCCCCTTCATACACTTCGCCGCACATGCGGTCGGTCCAGCGGCCCTCCGGCAGCATTACTGCCGTTCCGCTCCAGTTGTTGCCAAGCCTGTGCGGCAATCTTGGCACCAGTGCAATCACATCCTCCGCGCGTCGGTACGCGACTACGTGATCTGCCTTTGCACCCTGGGCGGGAAGTGGCGTGTAACTGCCGTTCCTGTCAAACGACGTTGGCCTCTCCAGGCGCAACTGCAACGCCTGATGAATGACCCAGAGCTTCGGCGAGCCGTCAGAGAAATGCTCCAGCGCATAGCGCGCGGCATCTCCAACCGGCCGACCGACCAAGTCCGACAGCATGCCGCGCCGCAGGTCATAATCCACCGGTCGCCGGTTGTCCGGATCAACCAGCGAGTGGTCCCACAGTTCGCCGCCCTGGTAGAGATCGGGTACGCCCGGCGATGTGCATTTAAGGAGTGTCTGCGCAAGCGAGTTGATGCGGCCGTCGCGATCGACACGATTGACAAAGCTCTGCAGATCGGTGCAGAAAAACTCATCCTTCAAGATGGAATCGATAAAGCGATTCAGCGCGTCTTCATACGACTGATTGTTGTTCAGCCACGAAGTTTCCCGCTTGGCCTCGCGCATCGCTTTCTGCATGTACTCGCGCACCCGGTCGGCGGTAATGGGCCATGCTCCGATGAGGGTTTGGTACAGGAAGTACTCGGTATTTGCATCAGGGTATGCAACCGTGCGGTACTTCGCGTTGCTGCGTGACCACCGCTTCAGCTTGGCTACCCAGCGCGCGGGTGTCTCGCTCAGCACGGCCAGGCGAGCTCGAACATCATCCGCCCGTTTCGTGTCATGCGTGGAAAGCGTCAGCATGGTCGTCGGAAACGTGGACTGCATGTGCGCGTTGTAGGCGTGGAACTGGTCGACTGAGACGCCATTCAGGCCGGGGTTGCCGCCCACCTCATTCAATGAAACCAGGCGGTTGTAGCAGTAGAACGCCGTATCTTCCACGCCCTTTGCCATGATGGGGGACGTGAACTGCTGAAAGCGCGCAACAAACTCCGCTTCTTTCTCGCCGGTAACTTTCAGCGTCAGCACATCTCGCATAAAGTCGAACAGCCCGGCATCTACTTCGCCTTTGCGGCCCTTCGCTTCCTCTACCGCGGCGCTGATTTCTTCCCGATCTTCATCGGTCACGGAAATGCCGGCAACCACATAGGTGCGGTAAATGCCGAAGCACGCGGCCACATTGCGAATGGCACGCCGGATCTCCGCCCGCGTGTAATCGCGGCTGTCGCGGTTTGCTTCACAGATTGCAACGAAAATGTTTGCCAGGCGGTTTACGTCGCTGGCGAGTGTTTCCTTGGAAATCCTGTTCTTCTTCTCAAGACTTACCTCAAGAAAACTGTCCCGCTCACCCGTAAATTCTGTGTAGATGTCGCTGAGCCGCTGCATGCCATCAGGATGGACCAGCAGGCCGTTGCACTGGTTCATGTAGTCATAGCCGCTGGTGCCCTGCACCGGCCAATCCTCTCGCAGCCACTCGCCGGGCTCGAGAATTTTCTCGGCAACAATCCAGGCATGCGGCGCACGTTCCCGCAGGCGCTGCAGGTATTGCCGCGGGTCGCGTAAACCGTCTGGATGATCGATACGCACACCGTCCAGTACCCCCTGATCAAGCCAGTACAGGATCAACTCATGCGTCTCTTCAAAGACGTACTCGCGTTCCATGCGCAAACCAATCAGCGAGTTCACATCGAAAAACCTGCGATACCCGAGCTCCTGGTCAGAAGTTCGCCAAAAGGCAAGGCGAAAGTTCTGCGTGTTGAGCATGTCGTCCAGCGCGTCAATGTTTCCATTCACTTCTGCAACGGCTTGGTCGATGGATCGACAGACGCTGTCCTGCTCCGCGCAGAGCCGAGTCAGCAGGCCCTCAAGCACCTGTTTGTCACGATGCCGGGCCAGTTGCACTGAGCGTTCGACAGAATCCGGCGCCGGAAGTCGAGCAAACGATACCGCAAGGAAGTTCAAGGTGTCGGAAGGCGTCATCTCGGCGGCACGAGAAAGGATCGTACCAAGGGAACGCGGCGCCATGGGAAAGGCCTGGTCGCCATACTGCACCAGGAAGTGAACGCCTTCACGTGTAATGGTGATTTCTCCGCGGGATAACACCCGGCCGTACTGATCGCCGAGCACAGGCATCAAGACCTTGTCGCGCAGCTTCTCTTCCGCACTGTTCCAGTCAATGTCAAAAAAGGTAGCAAATCTGCTGGAGGGTCCGTTCTCAAGTACGTCCCACCACATACGGTTCTGCCGGTCCACCGACATGTGGTTCGGCACAATGTCAAGCACCTGTCCCAGGCCAAGCGAGCCGAGTCGCTGTGAAAAGCGGCCATGCGCAGCCTCGCCCCCCAACTCTCCATTGATGGAGTGATGATCGACGACATCGTAGCCGTGCATGGACCCTTTGCCCGCCTGCAGATATGGCGAACTATATACGTGCGAAACACCCAGCTCACGGATGTAGTCCGCGACTTCAGTGGCCTGATCAAACGTAAATCCGGCGTGCAGTTGCAGCCGGTATGTGGAAAGAGGTGTTCGCTGCATTCGTGTCTGTCTCTGTACCGGCGAGTTGCATCCCAGTCGTAACCTAACCGTCGTGAGGGCACACTTCAGGAATTTTGATTGACAGCTCTTTGGCTTAGGTGCGGTGGCAATCCGGCAGGTTGTCCTTTTCCAGGCAGCAGCCGCGACGTTCAGAGCGGCTGCGCTGCCACTCTGCGCCGCTAGCAGCGTGCGCTGGTTGTTACTGCTTCAGTCCAGGGACCTTCTCCGCCCTCGAGAATAATGCCTGCATGCACCATGGCCAAATGCGTAAAGGCCTGCGGGTAGTTTCCTGTCTGTCGCTTCTCCACGGTGTCGTACTCCTCCGCAATCAATCCCAGGGGATTGCGGAGACCAAGCAGGCGACGGTACAGATTGTGCGATTCATCTTGCCTGCCGGAAAGATACAGCACGCCCACCAGCCAGAAAGAGCACGCCAGAAATGCCCCCTCGCCCGGCGGCAAACCATCCGATCCATCTTCCGTGTCGTAGCGCAGTAGCAGACCATCCTGCATTAAGCTCTCTTCGATTGCTGCCAGGGTTCCCTGCACGCGCGGATCGTTCGCATGCAAAAAGCCAACAAGTGGAATGCGCAACAGTGCTGCATCCAGCTTTTTCGAACCATAGGCCTGTACAAAGCTGTTCAGCTCCGTGTCGAAGCCGTGATCGCACACATCGGCATGGATGGCAGCGCGCGTGACCCGCCATCGTTCCACTCGCTGTTTTGTTTCCTCGCTGCCCTTATCCTTCATCTGTTCATAGGCACGGACCGCACGGTCGAATGCCATCCAGGCCATGACCTTGGAATGCACAAAGTGCTGCTTCGGCCCCCTGGTCTCCCATATGCCGGAATCTGGTCTTTGCCAGATATCCGTGAGGTGATCCAGCAGGTTGTTCACCATGGAATAAACCTCGTGGGTCCACATGTCGTCGTCACTGACGGGGGTTCTCGCAAGCGCCGCGATGACCTCGCCGTAGACATCCAGTTGAACCTGATCTGCCGCCTTGTTGCCGATGTTGATTGGCTGGGAGTTGTGGTAGCCGGGTAGCCAGTCGGCCGTCCACTCATTGGTCATACGTTCGCCGGAGATGCCATACACCGCCTGTAACTGTTCCGCCGATCCTGAGATGGAGCGCAACAGCCATCCGCGCCAGGCCTGCGCCTCATCCACATAGCCCGCGTGCAGCAGCACCAGCAGGGTCAGGGCTGTGTCGCGTAGCCAGCAAAAGCGGTAATCCCAATTACGCACTCCGCCGAGTTTTTCGGGCAGTGCTGCCGTCGGTGCTGCCACCAAGCCCCCGGAAGGCCGATACGTCAAGGCTTTGAGCGTGATCAGTGAACGTTCCACCGCATCCGCATACTGCCCCTTGTGCGTGTTCCGCCCCGCCCACTCCGTCCAAAAGCGCTCCGTGTCAGCATATGCAGCGTAGGCGTCAAAACTTTCCGGGTCTTCTTCTGTAGATGACCCATACGACAGTACAAAGCAGATCGACTCGCCTTCTTTGACATCGAAGTCGCTGACTGTACTGAGACCTTCGCCTTCTAACGGTGCATCGGTGCGCAGAACCACAAGCTGCGGCCCGGATACGGCGCGCAGGTGATGATCGACGCGCTGAACCCATGGAATGGTGCGGCCGAAGTCAAAGCGAAGCATCAGGTCCATCCGCATCTTCACCGTGCCACGCACGCCACGAACAATGCGAACCAGGTCAGAGTTTTTGCCGCGGGGCGGCATGAAATCCGACACCAGCACCTCACCATTTGCCGTTTTCCAGGTCTTCTCCACGATCAAGGTGTGCGCTTTGTAATGCCACTCATCGCCGATAACCTGTTCAGAAGCTGCGGGCTTCAGGCTAAAGTAGCCGTTCTCGCGCGTGCCCAGCAGGCCCGCGAAACAGGCACCCGATGAGAACGTGGGCCAGCAAAGCCAGTCCACCGAACCCTCGCGGCAGACCAGGGCGGCTGTTTCGCAGTCGCCGATCAGGGCGTAATCCTCCAGCGGCGCACCCAGTAATTGCTGCTTCTTTTCCGCTGCCTGATCTACTGCCTCCGACATCAAGTTCAAGCGGCACACCCCCGTGCTACCCGGAAGAAGCATCTGGCGCACGTCAACATCCTGACCTGGGCAAACGCCTCCAGCCGACGGCGCATCTCTACCAAAAAGCTCGGCCTCTCCTTGCAATTCTCAGTCATGCCCTTTGGATGCGCTGAGGAACGTTATGGACTGCGATCAGCGATGGAGGTTGGCTTGAAACCCAACGAAGGTAGAAGCCGGGTTGTTATTGAAGAGGTCGAACCGCAGATCGATGGCGGCCGGTACGCCGTGAAGCGGGTGTTGGGCGATCAGGTGCGTGTGACTGCCGCAATCTACACCGATGGTCATGATCATGTTGCGGCACGCCTGCTTTACAAACGCACAACGGAGAAGGCCTGGCGCTACGCTCCATTCGTTGAAGCTGGAAACGATGTCTGGGAGGCTGTGTTCCCAGCAGACGCAATTGGCAGCTGGACGTACACGGTACAGGCCTGGGTCGATCACTTCGGCACATGGGTTCACGACCTGCACAAGCGCATTGATGCGCAGCCATTGCAAAGCGTGCAGGACGCGGCAGAGATTGCGGTCCCTGGCGGAGCTGAGCAGAACGAGGGCGTAAACGCGGCAGACGAGAACACAGTGGCCCTGCAGGACCTGCCACGCGTCGGTGGCAAGGCACAGACATCCTTTGTGTCCTCTGCCTTTCCGCAGAGCGATGTAGCCCTTGCCTTGCGTACAGGCGCTATCCTGCTCGATCAGGCGTCTGCCCGTGCTCGCGATGCTGATGCCAAGGCTCTCAAAGGGACAGCCAGTTCGTTGCGCTACATGGCAGAAAAGAACTCAAAAACATACGACTTCCCGCTGAGCGACGATTCCATTGCGCTTTGCCTGGAGTACCCTGATCTGAACTTCGCAACGGTATATGAACGCGAACTGTCCCTTTGGGTAGATCGTGAGCGGGCGCGCTTCTCGTCATGGTACGAGTTCTTTCCGCGCTCGGCCAGCTTTGTGGCGGGCCAGCACGGCACGTTACGCGATGCCGCGGCCCGCATACCGGAAGTTGCGGCGATGGGTTTCGATGTTGTCTACCTGCCGCCCATTCATCCCATTGGGACCGCCTTCCGCAAGGGCAAGAACAACTCTGTCATCGCGGAACCAGGCGATGTCGGCAGCCCATGGGCCATTGGCAATACGGATGGCGGGCACAAGGCGATTCTGCGTGAACTGGGGACCTTCACAGACTTTGCTGCGCTGGTGGCAGCGGCAACTGCTAACAGCATTGAGATAGCGCTTGATATCGCATTCCAATGTGCACCGGAACATCCCTGGGTCCGCGATCATCCGGACTGGTTCAAGATCCGGCCCGACGGCACGATCCAGTACGCTGAGAATCCGCCCAAGAAGTACCAGGACATCTACCCAATCAACTTTGAGTCAACTGACTGGCGTGCGCTCTGGCAGGAGCTTTACTCCGTCTTTGCGTTCTGGATTGACAAGGGCGTCCACGTCTTCCGCGTGGATAACCCGCACACCAAGGCTCTGCCCTTCTGGGAGTGGTGCATCGCAGAGGTGCGCAAGACGCACCCCGAAGTAATCTTTCTGGCGGAAGCCTTTACGCGGCCTCATGTTATGTACGGCCTCGCCAAGGCCGGGTACACGCAGAGCTATACCTATTTCTCCTGGCGTACCGAGAAGCGCGAGCTTACGGAGTACATGACGGAGATCACCACGGAACCAGTGGCCGATTTCTTCCGCGGCAACCTGTGGCCCAATACACCGGACATTCTGCCTGGATTTCTTCAGACAGAGGCACGCGCCGCATTTGCTCAGCGGGTTATTCTGGCGGCAACGCTTGGCGCAAGTTATGGAGTGTACGGACCAGCCTTCGAACTCGGCGAACACCTGCCCGCGAAGCCCGGCTCCGAGGAGTACCTCGATAGTGAAAAGTACCAGCTGCGGACGTGGAACCGTGAAGATCCCCAGTCACTGGCACCGCTGCTGACACAGCTGAACCAGGCTCGCCATGCCCATGCCGCGCTGCAAAAGAACGATTCTTTGCGTTTTCATGCCATTGGCAACGATCAACTCATCGCATACAGCAAGCGCGAGGGCGCTGACGTAGTCCTGACCATCGTGAACCTGGATCCGGTTGGGTTCCAGTCTGGTTGGACGGACCTTGACCTGTCCGCGCTGAACCTGTCGCCTCAGGACGCATTCAGCGCACAGGACCTCCTGAGCGGTCAGGTCTTTCAGTGGGCGGGTCCGCGCAATTATGTGGCACTCGACCCATCGGAGAGTCCCGCCCATGTCCTTGTCCTCCGCAGAGCGCCGCTGTCGGATACCCTTGCTGGGGAGAGTACGGAAGATTGAGCACAGCCATCGCACGTCCCGCACAAAAAAAGCGCAGCAGCGCCAGCGATCCGCAATGGTACAAGGACGCTGTCATTTACGAGTTGCACGTCAAAGCTTTTGCCGACGGCAACAATGACGGCATCGGCGACTTCCAGGGTTTGCTGGAGAAGCTGCCGTACCTGCAGGCGCTGGGCGTTACCTGCATCTGGCTGCTGCCGTTCTTCCCTTCTCCGGGCCGCGATGATGGATATGACATCTCTGACTACCTGAGCGTCAATCCTGCTTATGGCACGGTCGAGGACTTCAAGGCGTTCCTTGCCGTCGCGCATGAACGCGGCATGCAGGTGCTGATTGAACTGGTCATCAACCACACCAGTGACCAGCACCCCTGGTTTCAGGCGGCGCGCAACGCTCCCAAGGGCTCGCCCGAACGCGAGATGTACGTATGGAGCGACACGGACCGGCTGTACGACGGCGTCCGCATCATCTTCACCGACACGGAAAAGAGCAACTGGACCTGGGACCCGGTGGCGCAGCAGTACTATTGGCACCGCTTCTTTTCGCACCAGCCTGACCTGAACTTCGACAATCCGCGCGTTATGGAAGAAGTGCTGAACGCCATGCGCTTCTGGATGGACATGGGCGTGGATGGGCTGCGGCTCGACGCCATCCCGTACCTCGTCGAACGCGACGGCACCAGTTGCGAGAATGTGCCGGAGACGCACGTCAAGATCAAAGAGATCCGCGCCGCGATCGACGCGGAGTACGAAAATCGCCTGGTCCTGGCCGAAGCCAACATGTGGCCGCAGGACGTGCTGCCCTACTTTGGCGACGGCGACGAATGTCACATGGCCTTCCACTTCCCGCTGATGCCTCGCATTTACATGGCACTGCGGCAGGAAGACCGCCTGCCCATCACGGAAATCATGGCGCAGACACCGCCCATTCCGGACGGCTGCCAGTGGGGCCTGTTCCTGCGCAACCATGACGAACTAACGCTCGAGATGGTGACGGACGAAGAGCGCGACTACATGTATCTCGCCTACTCCGCCGACCCGCGGATGCGCATCAACGTGGGTATCCGCCGCCGCCTGGCACCGCTGGTCGACAACAATCGCCGTCGCATCGAACTGTTGAACTCGCTGCTGTTTTCATTCCCGGGCACGCCCATCCTGTACTACGGCGACGAGATCGGCATGGGCGACAACATCTACCTGGGCGACCGCAACGGGGTACGCACGCCCATGCAGTGGAACAGCGACCGTAACGCGGGCTTCAGCCGCGCCGTTCCAGCCAGGCTGTACTCGCCGGTCATCATGGATCCCATTTGGGGTTACGAGGCGATCAACGTTGAGGCGCAGGAGAGCGACACCAGTTCCCTGCTGCACTGGACGCGCAACATGATTGCTTTGCGCAAACTCTTCCAGGTCTTTGGCCGCGGCACGCAGGAGTTCCTGAAGCCGGAGAACCGCAAGATTCTCGCCTACATTCGCGAATACGAAACAGAACGCGTGGTTTGCGTCGCGAACCTCTCACGCTTTGCACAACCGGTCACGCTCGACCTGAGCCGTTTCGCAGGCATGGTACCGGTCGAAATGCTGGGTTATGTTCCCTTTCCAAAGATCGACCAGACGCCCTACGCCATTACACTTGGCCCTTATGCTTTCCTGTGGCTGGAACTGCAGCCGACTTCAGTTGCTGAAGCGGAGGCCCCCCCGGAAGGCATCGAGGCGACCCTTGCTTTGCCAGCGGGTGACCTGGTAACGGCAATCACCGGTGCCAGCGCGCAGTTATTGCAGGAGACCTTCCTGACAAAGTATCTGTTGGTCCAGCGGTGGTTTGGCGCAAAGTCCAGGACGATTAAGGATGTCTGTATTGAAGATGTGCTGCCACTGAGTGCCGACGCGGGAATCCTGTTACTACGGATCGTGTATGTCGAAGGCTCACCCGATACCTACACCTTGCCTGTCGCCGTGCTGCATGGCAGTGAGGCGGAAGAACTTCGCGGCACATTACCCGAAAACATCATTGCTCCCATGCAGATGGGCAAAGACGGCGGCTCTGTGCTGGCCGATGCACTGGTGATACCCACCGTTCGCGATGCACTTCTAAACATGATCGCTCACGCGGAGCAGTTGCCGACACGTTGCGAAGGTTCGCTCGCAGGCAGGCCGAGTTCTGCATTCGGTATCTTGCGCGGCATCGATCCACTGCCTTCGCGGCGTGGCTCCGCAGAACAGAGCAACACGTCGCTGCTCTACAGCGGCAAGCTGATTCTGAAGTTGTTCCGCCGTCTACAGACGGGGGAAAACCCGGATGCCGAGATCGGCCGCTTCCTTACGGAAACCGCGCGCTTCGAACACATTGCACCCTTTGCCGGAGAATTACTTTACACCGCTCCGAACACGGGCGAGGTCACCACGCTGGGACTGCTGCAGGGCCTGGTATCCAACCAGGGCGACGGCTGGGAGTGGACGCTGGAATCTATCAGGTCCATGCAGGGCGGTGCGTCCACAACAGACTACCTTGCCGGAGCGAAACTGCTGGGTCAGCGCACCGGCGAGATGCATCGCGCACTTGCCACACCCACGAACGATCCTGCATTCGTGGCAGAACAGACGGACGCTTCAGCACTTGGAGGCGACGCAGACCGGCTCCATGCGCAGATTACAATCGCCGTTCAGACGGTTAAGAACCGCTTCAGCACCATGCCGGACGATTTGCTGGGGCCTGCTGCAACGCTGCTCAGCAGGCGTAAAGAACTGACGGCAGTCGTGCAGATGCTTCGCGACGCGTCTCCCCGTGATGCCGGCGTGCGCACACGTATCCATGGGGACTACCATCTGGGCCAGGTCCTTAGGACACCGGACGACTTTGTCCTGCTCGACTTTGAAGGCGAGCCAGCACGTTCGCTGGAAGAGCGGCGCAGCAAACAGTCACCGTTGCGAGATGTTGCGGGCATGCTGCGTTCGTTCTCTTACGCGGGTGCGGCCGGGTTCGGTGTAGAAGCTTCCAAAGCCCGCAGCGCCTGGGAACAGTCCGCCACTGCAGCATTTCTGGAGGGCTACCATGATGCAACGCGGTCCGCTGCCAGCCACGGAAATGATATGACGGAAGACCTGCTGCGCGCTTACCTTTTGGAGAAAGCACTGTACGAGATCGTGTACGAAGTGAACAACCGGCCCGACTGGATCGGGATTCCGCTCTCAGGCATTCTGGAATTGCTGAACACAGGCACGGCAGCCGAACAGAAGCTGCCAGCGGTCGAGGTGAGACCATGACCGGAGTTACTACAAACGCACAGCAAGAGGATCAACAGGAATCGCGCGTTGCTGCCACGGCAGTAAGTACACCCATTGTGGTGTGTCTTGGTCCCTGGTACGAGGATGCACCGGCGGAGCACCTGCAGCCCCTATTGATAACACTGCGTGAAGCACTGGGCGAACTTGCGCCGCAGGCCCTCGTTGCCTACCCTGTGTCCGACCCGCATGCCACGTCGTGGGAACACGAGCATATGCGGTTGCAGCCCTACCTGCCGTCAGCACGGCTAAGAACCTGGTTCGTCCAGACGGCAACTTCATACCTGAGTCTCTACGAGATCATGCGCGCGCACTCTGCCGCATGTGGATTGCTGCTGGGCGCGGACGCGCATACCCTGCAGCCTGTAGCGATTCGCGCCCTTGTGGACACGGTACTCGGCAATCAGGCCGATCTTGCGGTTGCGCGGTACCAGATTGGCGCAAACGAGGGCCTGATCAATGCGGCTATGCTGCACCCTCTTTCGCGTGCTCTGTTCGGCATCAAGGCTGCCTTTCCACTTGCATTGGATCTTGCGCTTTCAAACCGCATGTCCGAGCGGATGGCAGCCGCCGCTCAGCGCCTGACTACCGCGTCGCAGCCGGAAGGGATCACCTGGGCCGCGTCAGAAGCTGCGGTCGCGGGGTTTCCCGTTGCCGAAGTGGATGCCGGTGTTCGCGAGTTGCCTCACCCCGCCGGGTCTGACCTTTCAACCATCCTGAACACTACCGCGGCCTCCCTGTTCAGCGACATTGAGGCAAAGGCAGCGTTCTGGCAAAGGGTACGGCCCGCTTCCACGCTGTTGTCAGTACCGGCCATCCCCACATCAGTCTCCGCTGCTGAGCCGGTGCAGGCTGAGGAAGTATCTGACCTGATCCACAGTTTCCGCATTGGGTACGGCAATCTGCA
>CAXTFT010000019.1:12337-33417 GCA_964243585.1 uncultured Terriglobus sp. | reverse complement strand
GCAAGATACTCTGGACTTGCGAAGAGTGCCCGTCTCGCCCCAGGGTAGGGTCGTGGCACTGGCGAGACCAGTGGTGCAGGCGAAGCCGATGGGGGCGGGGGAACTGCCGGCAGCGGTAGAGCCAGTGGTGGCGGCGGCCTTAACGGCTCCGGTCCGGCAATGCCCACCCATCCTTCGATGTCAGCGGCAGCGGCGCCGGCGGTCAATCCTATGCGGCCGGATCAAACGGGGGCGCGGCTCTTTCGACGTTGTCGGTGGGTTTGGCGGCGGCGACGGCTCCTTTGCTGGCAGCATATTTAGCAATGCGGACTTCATCATGATTGCTGCTGAACATAGTGGAGACGGCTCCCCTGTCATCACGCAACTCACCCCGGTTGCGGTCACTCCCGAACCAACCAGCTTAGCTTTACTCGGTACCGGCCTGCTCGGCATCGTTGGCGTTCTTTGCAGGCGCGTTGTGTAGGGCTCGGATCCTGCTATCAGCTTCTACAACTCTGGGTCGTACAAACAACGGTGGTTTCGTTTAGGGGATTTAAGGAGGGTCGTATGCAACCGTTGTGCTCTCTCAAGGTTTTCGGAGGGGCCGTTGAGATCCTCATCCCCGGTTAAGCCTCCGGCGGCAAGCTTGCGGCTATGACTCAAGTGTCGCCGAAGGGTGGCGGGCCTCCAGTCCACATGCACACCCTCGAAGACGAAACTTTCACGGTGCTCCAAGGAGAATTAGAGATCTACGATGGCGTTACCTGGCACTCCCTGCACCAGGGCGAATCGTACTTCGTGGAACGCGGTACACCACACAGCTTCCGCAGTGTAGGGCCGAGCGACGGCAAGCTCCACGTTGTCATAAGTCCGTCAGGGATAGAGGCTTTCCTTGAGCAGATCAGTCCCCTGTCCGTGCCCGCCGATATGGCGGAATTGGTCCGCATCGCAAAATCCTACGAGGTCAGTTTTCTTCCATCGGAAACTCCGTTCAGCAACAGCGTCGGCGCACCCGCCGAACACATCCTTCAATCGGCTTGATCGTGACGACCGATTGCCTCTTCCATGTTTCTGACAATCGCCGCTAGATCAAGCGGTGGCATAGCCCGAAGGGTTCAGGCCAGTGATGTAGGCTTCTATCTCTTTGCTAACCGAACGGTCAGAAACGCTTTAAGCAACAGAAATCCGTTTATCGAAATTCGACTTTGGAGTACCTTTGCCCTCTCAGAAACCTAAGCTCATGCGCATCGTTCATTGCTTCGCTACAGCTCTGTTACTCGTTGCCTGCTATGGCTTTTGCATCCACGATTCGCTACACAGGCGCTGTGGTGCAGTACACGGTACAAAGCACTGGCGTTTACGCCTATGGCGCATCGGGCGGAGGAGCTATGACTGCCGGGGGCAGGGCGCCAAGATCGGCGGCGACTTCAGGCTCAGCGCTGGTGACATCTTGCAGATTGTCATCGGCGGCCAAGCACGCGTGCTGACCATGGGACCGCCAGTCTTTTCAGTCTTTCAGGAGAGCACCCAGCCGGAGCGGTCCTGACGGCGAATGTACTGCGCCGCCGTTGGGCAGTTTTTTGCCACCATGTTGGCGCCGTCCCACTCGATCTTCTGTCCGGCCCGCAGGGAGACGCAGCCCAGCAGCATGATCTCCACCAGCCGCGCGGCCACGTCGAACCGCGAATAGCACATCTCCGGCTTGTTCTCCTTGACGGCCGTGAGCCACTCCTGCGCATGGGCCAGCACGTTACCGGCGTTGCCCGCGTTCATCACATTGCCGGGGTTGCTTGCGGGGGCGGCATGCGGGTTGCGCGGGATGCGCTCCGGGTAGCGCGCCATGGCCGGGTGCTGCAGGTAGTGTAGGTACGCCGGGTCACCCTTCAGCTTGACGAACCAGTTGGTGCCGTAATCATCGGGCGAAAAGACGGTACCGCCCTCGCCCACATAGAGGCAGCCGCTGTCCGGCAGCTTGCCCTGCAGCGCAGCGATGTCGGCGGTCAGTTCGGCGGGTGGCTTATTACTCAGGTCATGGCCGCCCCGCGCGGTTGGGTCCGGCTGGCCGCCGTCATACCACCAAAGCGTTGTTGCGTCGTGTTCCACCTTGCGCGCGTGGTGAAACATGTGTGGGTGCTCCAGGGAAACTTCTGCCGTACGCTTGGGGAACTGGAAACGAATCTTCGAGCCGACCGGGTAGGTCTCCTTGTTCATCTTGCCCAGCGGCATCGCCTCGATTTCGGTGGGATAGCCAAGATCCAGCGCGCGAAACGGCACGTTTACCGTGTGGCATGCCATGTCACCCAGTGCGCCGGTGCCAAAGTCCTGCCAGCCACGCCAGTTGAACGGCTGGTAGACGCCCCGGGGATCGCCTGGTTTCGGCGGTCCCTTGTACGGCCGCACGGCTGCAGGGCCAAGCCATGTATCCCACTCCAGCGATGCAGGCACCATGTCTTCGCCGGCTGGGCGGTCCATGGCCTGTGGCCAGATGGGGCGATTCGTCCAGACATGCACCTCGTGCACCTGTCCGATAAGGCCGTCCTGAAGAGTCTCCACCGCGCGTCGTAGCCCATTGGCGGCACTGCCCTGATTGCCCATCTGCGTGACCAGCTTGCGGTCATGGGCCATGTTGCGCAGGTAGCGTGCCTCGTAGATCGTCTGGGTCAATGGCTTCTGGCAGAACACGGCTTTGTTCTTCTTCATGGCCAGTGTTGCCACCATTGCATGCATGTGGTCCGGCGTGGACACATTGACCGCGTCAATGCGGTCGCCCATCTGCTCCAGCATTTGCCGGTAGTCCTTGTAAAACTTTGCGTCCGGGTACTTCTTGGTCTGGATGGTGTAAGCCTCTGACCCGGTGTCCACATCGCAAAGGGCAACGATGTTCTCCCCGGCGCAGGCATCGGTATCGCCGCGGCCTTTGCCTCCAATGCCAATGCAGGCGATGTTCAGCTTGCTGTTCAGGTGCTGAGCACGCACCAGCGCAGGCGCTCCTAGCGCAAGGGCTCCCACGGCCAGCGAACCCGTTTGAAGAAATTTTCTACGATGCACCCGTGAGAGCGTGGCTTCAGGAGTCTCGGCACAGAGCGGCGTGATGGTTGGCTTGGACACGCGGAAAGGATACATCGCCGGCGTTACGGTGTCATTCCGACAAACACGCTGCAGCCAACCCGCTTGCCCTTTGGCTGCTTGTCAGCTTTGTGAACAGAGGGCGTTCGCGCGAATCATGGTTTTGAGATAGTGGTCATCCGGTGCTCGCAAAATTCGCTTGCTGCCGGTAAGAGTCTTGCCGGCAACCGAATCGGCCGCAAGTGGAGCCACATCTGAAACTTCACCTGCATGAACGTGGGTAGGAGACAAATCAGATGAAGATGACAGGCAACACCATTCTGGTGACAGGTGGCACCAGCGGCATCGGGCGGGCGCTTGCAGTGGCACTGCACCAGGCGGGTAATACAGTGATCGTATCCGGCAGGCGTGAGAACCTGTTGCAGGAGATTCGTGACACCTACCCGGGCCTGCACGCGCTTCAGGTGGACATGGCAGACCCGCAGGCGCTGAGTGCCTTCGCAAAGCAGGCGGTGAAAGACTTTCCGCAGCTGAACGTCCTGATCAACAATGCCGGCATCGCGAAGCACGAGGACTACACCGCGGATGCGGTGGACACGGACATTCCGGTCTCGACCATCCAGACCAACATTACGGGCGTGATCCAACTGACGGCGGCGCTGTTGCCCACGCTGCGCGCGCAGCCGAAATCTACCCTGATGGTCACTACCTCCGGCCTGGCGTTTGTGCCGTACCCGAAGGGCCCGGTCTACGGCGCGACCAAGGCTTTTCTGCACTCGTGGCTGGACGCGATCCGCCTCCAGTTGCGCGCTACAAGCGTGGAGGTGCTGGAGCTTGCGCCGCCCTACGTGCAGACAGAGCTAGGCGGTCCACAGCAGGCCATTGATCCGCGTGCCATGCCGCTGAATGAGTACGTTGGCGAAGTAATGGAGATTCTGGCGGACAATCGCATGGAGAAGGGCGAGATCCTGGTAGAACGCGTCAAGCCGATGCGCTTTGCCGAGAAAAATGGCCAGTACGAGCAGATGTTGGAGATGCTGGGCAGCATGTAACTTACGTAGCAGCAGGATCAACTGCGTTCTGTTTCTTCTTCGTACCTTGCTCGGCTGCGACGTGTGGGAGCATTGAAGTCGGCGGGCTTGTTGGCAATCCAGCGCAGAAAGCGCTGCATGTCTTCGCGGTCGCGTAGTGCGTCCAGATGGGCATACTGCGCAGCCAGGTCATGATTTGACACATGCGCGTGTATAACACGATGGCAGATGGGATGAAGGGGCACAGTGCGGTTACCACCTTCGCTTTTTGGTACGGGATGGTGCCACTCGATGCGCGTGCCAAGCGCCCGATGGCAGAGCGCACAGGTAGACTCCATCTCTCGCGTAACTTTTTCAGCGACGCTGTGTTCCATGGCTCGCTGCTGCTGCTTTCGCTTGACCCGCCCTTGCATGCTGCTGGTTGGATGCCAGGCTAAGTCATCCGCGCAGGTACTCGAAGCTCGCTAGCAGACCGCGGGAATGTATCACCTGCAACACGCCGCTGTGCTTTGACGGCGCGTAGCGTCTACCATAGGTGACGATGACGATCCGCTCCCTCTCATCTTCCCTGCGCCGTGCTTTCCTGCTGCTGGCGTTTGTGTTGGCTGGTGCCGCATACGCTCAGGATAATGTTTTCACTGGCACCAACACGGGCGCAGACCGCGTGCGCATTGCCGCTGCCGACTTCAAGGCCGGTTCCGTCGATGCTGCCGGGCTGAAGCGCACCTTCGATACCGTACTGTTCAGCGATCTGGGCAACGCGGGCGTCTTCGATCTTGTATCAAAAAGCCTTCAGCCGCAGGCCTCGCCCGGCACACCCGCCGAGCTAAAGCTGGCAGACTGGGGCGGCGGCGCGACAAATGCATCGTTTGTTGCATTCGGTGCCTTCAATCTGGCGAACGGACGCAGTTCCGTCAATGGTTACGTCTTCGACACGCACAACGCGCAATACCCGCAGGTGCTGGGCAAGCAGTACGTGGATGCGGCGGACGATAACGGCGCGCGGACCATCGCGCACAAATTCGCCGACGAGATCATCCTGCGGCTTGGAGGCGGACTGCCGGGCATTGCGGAAAGCAAGATCTACTACGTGCATGCCGGCGGCGGCACCAAGGAGATCTGGGCCGTGGACTATGACGGCGCAAATCCGCATGCGGTCACGCACCTGGGCACCATCTCCCTCTCGCCGCGCGTTTCTCCGGACAACTCGCGAGTGGCATTCTCATCCTTGAGCAATGACGGCTGGCAAATTCGAGTATTCTCGCTGCTTCTGAACCGCATGATCGCCTTCCCTTCAGGCAGCGGCACCAATCTTTCACCGGCCTGGGCGGCCAGCGGGCAGCTTGCCTATTCGTCGTCGCGCTCAGGCGATCCGGAGATCTATGTGAGCGATGCGGGGGGCAGTTCGCCGCGTCGTATCACCACGTCGCGCGGGCCGGATGTTTCTCCTACCTGGAACCCCAAAACGAACTCGCAAATAGCCTGGGTCAGCGGACGCACTGGACTGCCGCAGCTCTATGTGATGGACGCCGACGGCGCGGGTATCCAGCGTATGACCGATGGTGGTTATGCCACGTCGGTCTCTTGGTCGCCTAACGGGCAGTTTCTCGTTTTTGCCTGGGACCGGAAGTATGGTCCGGGTGCACCGGGCGGGCAGGACATTTACGTGATGGAAGTGGCCAGCAAAAAGTGGGTTCAGTTGACCAACGGCGTAGGTCGTTGCGACTTCCCTTCCTGGTCGCCGGATGGCCGTCACATTGCCTATGCGGTGGGGTCTGGCGCGCGGGCTGAAGTATGGACCATGCTGGCCGACGGCACCGGCAAACACCGTCTGGCAGGTAGCGGCAGTGATATGCCGAACTGGAGTTTCCGCTAACGTTGGTACGCCTCGTACACTAATCAGGCGAAGACAAGTTCATCACCCTGAGTTCAGGGCAGGAGAGACAATGATCCAGCTATACCCGCGTATCAAGACACTGCTGACACTGGCAGCTACCTCAACGCTGCTTCTTGCGGGCTGCCACAAAAAGGCAAGCGCACCCCCACCCTACACCGCCCCCACCACTGCGGCCGCAGCCGCACCTACGGCGACGCTGACCGCCTCGCCCGAGGCGATCGATGTCGGTCAGTCCGTGGTGCTGACCTGGCGCACAACAGGCGCGACTTCCGTGACCATTGACGGTATCGGCCCGGTCAATCCGAATGGCACCCAGAACGTCACGCCATCGAATTCCACCAATTTCCATTTGACCGCGACCGGCGATGGTGGCTCGGCAGACGCGAATGTTCGTGTAACCGTTCGCGTGCCCGTGGCTCCAACCTCCGGTACGTCCAGCAACCTGGGCGACATGGGTACGGAAGCCGCATTCCACGCCGCGGTGCAGGACGTCTTCTTCGATTACGACAGCTCCGACCTCCGTCCAGACGCGCAGACAAATGCCAGCCAGGCTGCGACTTATCTGAACGCGCATCAAGGCATCAAGGTGCTGATCGGCGGCTACTGTGATGAGCGCGGATCGGCAGAGTACAACCTTGCGCTGGGCGAAACTCGCGCCAATGCCGCCAAAACGGCGCTGGTGAACGCAGGTGTCTCAGCCAGCCGAGTGCGCGTTGTCTCCTACGGCAAGGAAAAGCAATTCTGCACAGAGCAGGCTGAAAGCTGCTACCAGCAGAACCGCCGTGCCCAATTTCTGATGGATAAGTAGGCTAACCAATCATAGCTGCGTTGGGTGGTGCCGCTTCCCGGGCCGCCCTTTGCAGTTTCTGGAGATCACTTCCATGTCCCGCTTTCTTCGCACCCTCCCCGCCACTCTGGCGCTTGCTGCCATTACGCTTGCCGCACCCACGCCGCTGTTTGCTGCCAACAAGGACATGATCCAGTTGCAGACGCAGATGCAGCAACTGCTGGACCAAGTGGCGCGGCTACAGCAGTCCAATGACGAACGCATGGGCGTACAGCGCGACCTGATCCAGCAGACCATCGATTCGGTGAATCGTATGTCGCAGCTGATGGATGCAATGCAGCGGCAGGTGCGCGCACAGAGTGATGCTTCAGGAAAAGGCGTGGAACAGGTTTCCGGGCAGATGCAATCGCTAAACGATTCTGTCGACGAGTTGAAAGCGCGCCTGGGCCGCATCGAGAAAAGCCTCGGCGACCTGCAAAGTTCTCAGCAGACCATCAACGCTCGAATGGACACGCCCGCCGGTGCAGCACCGGGGACAGACTTCTCATCGCCGCCTGCGACGGGGTTCGGTGCCGCTCCCATCACGCGCACCGGCAAACCATCTGCCGGTATACCGATAACGGCTGCGCCTGTCACCCCAAACGCCTCGCCTGCCGCTCCACCGGTCGAAGACCTGTACCGCACCGCCTTCAGCGACTACAACGGAGCCAAGTACACCGTGGCAGCGGCTGAGTTCAACGATGTCATCAAGTACTACCCGGATGCAAACTATGCCGGGAACGCGTACTTCTACCTGGGAGAAATAGAGTACAAGGCTGGCCACTACGCCGCCGCCTCAAAGTATTACGACAAGGTCGGCGAACAGTACCCCGGCAATCCCAAAATCCCTGTCGCGCAACTTCGAAAGGGTGAGTCACTGATTGCCTTGAAGCAAAACGACGCCGGTGTGCGTGAGTTACGGTCGCTCATCCAGCGCTACCCAAATTCACAGGAAGCAAGCGCCGCCCGCAGCAAGCTGAGCGGGATGGGCGTCACCGTAACGCCGCGCACGCGCTAGGAGCGCCTGGCGGCAATTTGTTATCTTCGGAAGGGCACGGCTTCAGCCATGCCAAAGAAAGATGCTTGTGAGTCGGCTTTAGCCGCTGAGGTTCAGCTTTCTAACCGCAAGATCTTCTTCCAGGGCTGAAGCACTCCCCTCAAAGACTTTGTGTGGCGTGGTCTAAGCCATGCCCTTCCGACGACTCGACTGTTGAACAAGATGACTTTACGTCGGTGGAAGGGACGCTCTCTGGATGCTCCGGCTTCTAAAACTCACCCAGGTAAGTTTCAGGAGCGCATAGCGCGCAGCAGGTTTGCAATCTCAAAATGCCGCTCGGCAAGCACAGGCAACAGGGGCAGTCGCGGGCGTCCGCCGAAGTAGCCGGAGAGCTCTATACCGGCCTTAATTGCGGCAATGTCATACGGCGGGATGCTGCGTTCCGCCGTGGCCAGCCGCGCTTGCTTCTCTGCCATCAAGGAAGAATCACCGTCCTTCCAGCCAGCCCAGACCTCGAACGCTGCCTGCGGAATGGAGGCTGCAATGGGCTGCAGCAGGCCGTTCGCACCGGCGCGCAGGCTTTGGGTCGCGTCGTGCGCCAGACCCCACATGAGTTGAAAGCCGACTTCTTTGGTGCGCGTCTTAACTGCCGGAATAGGCGGAGCTGTCGCAATGGCGATGCCGCCACCCAGCGACTCTGCACTGACAAAGCTGCCGCCCACCGTAGCTTCAGGCGCTGGTGCGTGCAGCATCCTCCGTGTCACGGCGGTAAAGGTTGTGGTCACAGTAACCGTGTGCCGCACTGCTGCACAGCGTTCGCGTACCTGCGCCACGCGGCTAATGTGGCCGGACTGCTCAAGCAGCCCAATGATATTTGCGTGGCCCGAGAGTTCCACAATCAAGTCCACGGGCAGGGCGTCTTTGGCATCGCCTGAAACGAGAAGGACCGGGAGGGACGACCCATCGGCAATCGCATGGAAGTAGGTCAGCAGTTCCCCACGCGCGTAGCCACCATGCCAAAGCAGGTGCCGGTAGGCCAGCGGAGCGGCAACCAGCACCGCATCAAAATTCGAATCTGCCGCAGCCTGCGCCAAAGCGATGGATTCTCGCACGCCCGGCAGGCCAACGCCGGCCAGCAGCACTTTGTCTTTCGCAGCTTCCACACCGACGATCTTCAGGACCTCACGCCGCTCCGCGTCTGAAAGCGACTCCGTCTCGCTGATGTCCGTCAACGCGGCCAGCCCATTGACCGGTGTTAGCGAGTAGCGGCGCACGTTATGTTCCAGCTTGCGCAGGTACACCCGCCCATCCGGGTAAAAAGGCGTCGTCAGTGGAATGTGAACACCATCAAGCAGCATGGTTCTATGCTACTGCCGTGGCGAGAGGCTCGCGCTCGGCATGCAATTGTTGCAGCGCGTGCACGGTGATGCGGCCACCCTGCAGGGCTGATATGCCCTCAGCTGCAGCGCGCGCTGCAGCGATGGTCGTGATCGTCGGAATCCGCGCAAGCACGGCGGCACGGCGAATCGCTTTTTCGTCGAAGAAAGTGTCCTGGCCGCGGGGCGTATTTACGATCAGCTGGATGCGGTCGCCTTTGATGAGGTCCACGACATTGGGGCGTCCTTCCTGCACCTTGTGCACGCGCTCGACCTGCATGCCGGCATCGCTCAGCAGGTCCGCAGTGCCGTGCGTAGCCACCAGGTGAAAGCCCATTTCGACAAACTGCTTCGCTAAGCGAACTACGTGAACCTTGTCGTGTTCATTGACACTGATGAAGACGGTGCCGCTGGTGGGGAGATTTTGCCCTGCGGCGATCTGCGCCTTGGCGAAGGCTTCGCCGAAGGTTTCCGCGACGCCCATCACCTCGCCAGTGGAACGCATCTCCGGACCCAGCACAGGGTCAACACCCTGGAACTTGCCCCACGGAAAGACGGGCGACTTCACAAAATAGTGCGCGCCGGTGCCAAGGTCCTTGCCGCTCGCAAGCTGCGCAGGCAGCAGTTCGCGCAAAGTACGACCCGTCATCAACCGTGACGCGATCTTTGCCAGTGGGATGCCAGTCGCCTTGGACACGTACGGCACGGTACGCGATGCGCGCGGATTGACCTCAATCACGTAAACAGTTCCGCGCTGGATAGCAAACTGGATATTGACCAAACCGATGACGTTCAGGGCAAGCGCAAGTTGGCGGGTGTAGCGGCGAATCTGGTCGAGCACGTCTGCGGAAAGATCGACGGAGGGCAGCACACAGGACGAGTCGCCGGAGTGAATACCTGCCTCTTCGATGTGCTCCATGATGCCCGCAATGATGACGTCCGCTCCATCGCAAAGCGCATCCACGTCAACCTCGGTTGCGTCTTCGAGAAAGTGGTCAATCAACACCGGTCTCTCCTGCGAGTACTCGATGGCTGTACTCATGTAGCGGATGATCGCTGCATCGTCGTACGCAATGACCATGGCGCGTCCGCCCAGCACAAAGCTGGGGCGAACCAGGACCGGGTAGCTGACGCGGTTGGCGCCGGCAATGGCTTGCTCCACGCTGGTGGCGAGTACGCCCGCGGGCTGCGGAATCTGCAGGTCTTCCAGCAGCCTGTTGAAGCGCTTGCGGTCCTCGGCGAGTTCGATCGACTCGGGCGAGGTGCCGATGATCGGCACGCCCGCAGCCTTCAGCGGCAGCGAAAGGTTTAGTGGCGTTTGCCCGCCGAACTGCACGATCATGCCGATGTCTGCGCCGCTGCTGGCCTCATGCTTGTAGACAGCGAGCACGTCTTCGAAGGTCAGTGGCTCGAAATAGAGCCGGTCGCTGGTGTCGTAATCGGTCGAAACTGTCTCAGGGTTGCAATTGACCATAATGGTCTCGTAACCGTCTTCGCGCAGCGCAAAGGCAGCGTGGCAGCAGCAGTAATCGAACTCAATGCCTTGCCCAATGCGGTTGGGACCGCTACCCAAGATGATGATCTTCTTGCGGCTGGTCGGCGTTGCTTCGTCTTCCTCGTCGTAGCAGGAGTAAAGGTAGGGCGTAAAGCTCTCGAACTCTGCCGCGCAGGTATCGACCAGCTTGAAGACCGGCATGACGCCAAGCTTCTCACGCGTGTCCTGCACCTGTACTGAGCCGGTCTTGCCATCGAGCTGCCAACCGGCGGATAACAGGTCATCGCTTATGCCCATGCGCTTCGCGGTGCGTAGCTGGTCTTCCGTCACCTGCCCGAAAGGTACGGCAGTGATTTCCTTGATCTCGTCGACGATCTGCTTCACCTGGAAGAGGAACCATGGATCCATGCCGGTCAGCCGGGCCACTTCGCGGACGGTCATGCCGCGCTCAAATGCGTAACGTACGTAACTTAACCGTTCGGGGTGGGCCGTGACCAGGCGCTGGGTAAGGCGACGCGGCTCGATGTCGGCAGCGCTTGCCTTCTTGCCGGTCTCCAAGGATCGCACGGCCTTCATCATGGCTTCCTTGAAGGTGCGCCCAATGGCCATGACTTCGCCCACCGACTTCATCTGCGGTCCAAGGCTTTCGTCCGCGCCGGGAAACTTTTCAAATTGCCACTTGGGAATCTTCACAACCACGTAATCAATCGTCGGCTCGAAGCAGGCGGGAGTGGCCTTGGTGATGTCGTTTTGTAACTCGTCCAGCGTATACCCGACGGCAAGCCGCGCGGCGATCTTCGCGATGGGAAATCCTGTCGCCTTGGACGCGAGTGCGGACGAACGCGAAACGCGCGGATTCATCTCAATGACGGTCATGCGGCCATTCGCGGGATTCACCGCGAACTGCACGTTGCTGCCGCCGGTCTCAACACCAATCTCTCGGATGACTCGGATGGCAGCGTCGCGCATGCACTGGTATTCGCGGTCCGTCAGTGTTTGCGCGGGTGCGACGGTGATCGAGTCGCCGGTGTGCACGCCCATGGGATCGAAGTTCTCAATAGAGCAGATGATGATGACGTTGTCCGCAAGGTCGCGCACGACCTCAAGCTCGTACTCTTTCCAGCCCAGTACGCTTTCTTCCAGCAGGCACTCGCCGACCGGGGAAAGATCGAGTCCGCGCGAAAGAATTTCGGTCAGTTCTTCACGGTTGTAGGCAATGCCGCCGCCGGATCCACCCAGTGTGAACGAAGGCCGAATGACGCAGGGAAAACCAATCTTTTGCGTAAAGTCCAGACCGTCGCGCAGGTTGTTGATCAGCGCCGAGCGCGGCATGTCTAGGCCGATCTTGTTCATGGCGTCCTTGAACAGGAGCCGGTCTTCCGCCTTCTTGATCGCGTCCAGCTTGGCACCGATCAACTCGATGTCGTACCTGTCCAGCGTGCCGGCATCGGCCATGTCTACGGCAAGGTTCAAAGCGGTCTGCCCGCCCACCGTGGGCAGGATGGCGAACACACCGGGCAAGCCGCTCTCACGCAGCATGTCTGTCTCAACGCGAAGTATCTCTTCCACGTAGCGCGCGGTCAGCGGTTCGATGTAGGTGCGATCGGCAACCTCCGGGTCCGTCATGATCGACGCTGGGTTGCTGTTGACCAGCACCACCTCGTAGCCTTCGGCCTTCAGCGCCTTGCAGGCCTGTGTGCCGCTGTAATCGAACTCAGCCGACTGGCCGATGACGATCGGCCCAGAGCCGATGACCAGAATCTTTGCGATATCGTTTCTGCGTGGCATGTGTCAGTACACGTCTTTCCGATGACCGGCATCCAGCACCAGCACGACGACACGTTCGTGCTGAATATCGCAGATCACACGGTAATCACCCGCCCGAAAGCGGTACAAGCCTTTGTAGCTTCCCTTCAGCGTCTTCGCTATCGAGGTAGGATCCTCAAGGCTCGGCACACGCTCGTTCATGAGCTTCAGGATGCGGCGGCGGTTAATCTTGTCGATCTTCAGTAAACTTCGCTCGGCAACATCGCTGTACTCAATCCGCCAGCTCAGAGCGCCGCTCCATTTCCTCAGCCGAGATCACGTACTTTGTTTCAGCCTGCGCGGCAATGCCCGCACGGTAGTCGGCGCGGTCTTCCAGCATCTGCTCCAATGCCTGATGCATGACTGCCTCCGGGGAAAGATGGCACTCTTCGGCAAGCTCCAACACGCCAGCTTCAAGACGTTGATCGGTCACCTGAATCTGAATCATTGTTCACTCCCTTATTTCTTCCACTCATCCATCATCTTCCGGAAATCCTTGAACAGGTAATGCGAATCGTGCGGCCCTGGGCTTGCTTCCGGGTGGTACTGCACGCTGAACATGGGGTGTTCCCTGTGCTTCAGGCCCGCGACGGTCTGGTCGTTCAGGTTCACGTGCGTCACGTCTACTGTGGCTGAATCCAGTGTGTCTGGGTCCACGGCGTAGTTGTGATTCTGCGATGTGATTTCGACCTTGCCCGTGTCCAGGTTCTTGATGGGATGGTTTGCGCCGTGGTGGCCGAACTTGAGCTTGTACGTCTTGCCGCCAAGTGCGAGGCCGAAGATCTGATGGCCCAGGCAGATGCCGAACATGGGCGCCTTGCCGGCCAGGTCGCGCACGTTCTGCTGTGCATAGTCGAGCGGCTCCGGGTCGCCGGGGCCGTTCGAGAAGAAGACGCCGTCCGGGTTCATGGCGAGGACGTCTGCGGCTGATGTAGTCGCAGGAACGACGGTGACGCGGCAGTTTTCACGCGTCAGCATGCGCAGGATGTTCTGCTTGATGCCAAAGTCATATGCAACCACGTGCATTTCGCGGCTGCCCGGCGCAAGTGTTTGCGGCAGGTATTTGTCGCCCGTCTCGTTGCGTGGGTCCTTGTCCGTGAACTGGTAAGCCTGCTTGGTGCTGACCACGCTTGCCAGATCGGTACCGTCCATCTTGCGGATTGAGCGCGCCTTTGCGACGAGTGCATCCACATCGTCGACCTTTGTCGAGATCACGCCCCGCATGACGCCGTTCGCGCGCAGGTGCCGCACGATGGCGCGAGTATCCACCTCGGCGATAACGGGAATGTTGTTCCTTTCTAGGTACTCGTCGGTGACCTGCGTGGAACGCCAGTTGGACGACACGGGCGAGAACTCACGCGTGACCAAACCTTCGATGTAAGGTCTCGCACTCTCCTCGTCATTGGGAGTGGTGCCGTAGTTCCCGATCTGCGGGTTAGTCAGAACGACGATCTGCCCGGCGTAGGAAGGATCGGTAAAGATCTCCTGATAGCCGGTAAGTGCGGTATTGAAAACAACTTCTCCGGAGCATTCGGCGGGCGCGCCGAACCCTTTGCCGCGGAATATGCGCCCGTCTTCGAGCGCCAGAATGGCTTGCATTGCCTCTCCATAGGAGTGGATTCAGTCGATTCTAACAGCCGCTGCCTGCCTCTCTACGCGATGTCGACCAGGATCTCCTCTCCCTCCCGGCGCAGCGGAAAGATAGCAACATGGCTCTTCTCTTCCGGGCAGTCGCCGGAGCGGCAATCGAAGGCCCAGGCGTGCCACGGGCAAACCACGGTGTTGCCTTCGATCCAGCCCTCACCGAGCGGACCTTGCCGGTGTGGACACCAGTTGTCCATGGCAGCCAGCTCACCCTCTACGTTGGCCACACACACGTCCACTCCGCCCGCGGCAAACGTCCCCAGCTTGCCTGGCTCCGGCGTTTCACTGGCCGAGCATAACCTAACCCACTGCGACATCTTCACGCCCCCTGCGACTGCTGTCCCGCATTGGATGCGGCAAACTTCAGCACCCGCAAACTGCCGTGCTACCGTGAACTTCTTATGCCGAAACCTCCACAAAGACCATCCGCGCCCGTTCGCCAGCACTCCTCTCAGCCGGAAGTTGTCGACCCTCGCTGGCTGCTGCGCATGCTCGGATTGCTGATCATTGTGGCGCTGGTGTGCGGGTACCTGACCTTGGGATTGCTGTTCTATCTCGGCTCGTGGCAGTTGGCGCTGAAGCCCACGCACGATACCGGCAAACAATCCGGTTTGCCCTCCGAGAAACTCACTTTTGGAGACAGCAAGCAGGGCGGGGGGCCGACAGCAGGCGAGTGGCTTCCCGCGGGCAGTGGGTCAGATCACCAGGACTATGCAGTCCTGTACCTGCGTAGCGGCGATGGACAACTGGACGCCGGGGACGGTACCCAGATCGGCACCCTGCACGACCATGGCTTGAGCGTGCTTGCCTTCGACTATCGCGGCTACGGTCCAAACCCGCCGCAGCCCCACCCCACCGAAGCACGCATGCTCCAGGATGCGCATGCCGCATGGACGTACCTGGTGCAGCAGCGAAGGATTGCGCCGGACCACCTGATCGTTTTCGGCAGCGGGGTTGGCGTTTCACTGGGTGCGCAGTTGCTGCAGGCGCAAAAAGGCGGAGCGGCTCTTATTGGCTACAACGCAGACCCGGACGTGCTGGCGCGGGTCAGCCGGGATCCCCGGTCCAAGCTCTTCCCTCTTCGCCTGGTCTTCCACGAGCGGTTCAGTCTGGAAGCCCTGCAGCACGTGGCCGTGCCAAAACTGCTCTACTCCACAGGCTCACTGGATGCGGCCAGGCGCGAGGTCTACCGAAACGCGGCTGATCCCAAGATGACTGTCGAGGTGCCCACGCACGACGCCAGACAGGAGCAGGACGCACTCTCACGCTTCCTCGATCAGTATTTACCTCCAGCGCCGCAAGTGCTCAATGGGCCAAAGTGACGCAAGACGAAGTGAAGGCCCCCGGTGTTGAGGGGGCCTTACATAAAGGTGGGAAGAGTTAGTGCGGATAGGTGAAACCGGAATCGTGGAAGGGTGACCCCGGCGTACTGCTTGCTACATCGGATAAGACGTCCGATCTGTTTAAAGGTTGCGCTCCAACTATGACAATCTGAAGAACTAAATCGCAATCTTTGAAAAATGGAATCGCCAGTGGTTCCACACTGGAACCACTGCTTTTATGCAAACTGCAGGAACTGCGAAGGCGACACAGCAGCACCTGGGAAGACCGCTGCGAGGTCGCGCGTGCCCAGTGTCCGATAGGCTGCTTCGCCCAACACCTGGCGGAAATCGGTGGTAACGGCGAGGTCGCGGCCCTCATTCAGTTGAGCATCGTCCAGGCCCGGCCAGCGACCATAAATCTTGCCGCCCTTGATGCCACCACCCAGCACGAACATGACATTGCCATGGCCATGATCCGTGCCGCCTGTACCATTCTGGCGTGCCGTGCGGCCAAATTCGCTCATGGTGACCAGCGTGATGTGTTCGGCGTCCTGACCCATGTCGTTCCAGAAGGCGGCGATTGCTTCAGAGAATTCTTTCAGGCGGTTGGCAAGGCGACCTTGCGTTCCACCCTGAGCCTGGTGCGTGTCCCAGTCGCCGATGTCCGCAAAAGCGGCTTCGACCCCAAGGTTCGCTTTCAGAAGCTGGGCAATCTGCTTCAGGTTGTTCGCAAAAGGCGTACCGGGATAGGTGACGCCCGGCGTGGGCTGGTAGTGGGCGGGATCGGCTGACTTCAGCATCTTGACAGCCTCAAACGTCTCCTGCCCTTCGCCGCTGAGGATGCGGTCGTTCGTTCCTGCGTACATCGCCTGGAAAGCATTGGAAGCAGCGGATGTTGCGGGGCCACGACCGCCCACGGAAAAGTCCTGCAGATTGGAAACGGCGACTGCGGGCAGCCTGCCCTGCAGCGTGCGTGGCACCTGTGTGCCCAAGGCGACTGCGCGGAAGGCCGTGGCAAGCTTCGGGTCGAGCCGCTCGGCCTGCAGGGCGCGGTTTAGCCAGCCATCCTGCGTGCTCTTGATGCCGGGCGTACCACTCTCCATGTAGTCCTGAGCGTCGAAATGCGAACGGGTCACATCCGGCGAGCCTACTGCATGAACAACTGCAAGGTGACCCTGCTGGAAGAGGGGTCGCAGCGACGCCATGGCGGGGTGTAGACCGAACTGGCCATCGAGGTCAAGTACGTCGTTTGGCTGAATGGCAATGGTGGGACGCAACGCGTAGTAGTTCTTTTCGCGGTAGGGCACAACGATATTCAGACCGTCTGCCGCGCCGCGCTGAAACAGCACGACCAGCTTCTTGCCAGAGGCCTTTGCAACGGTCTGCTCTGCCATGACGGAGCGAACCAAGAAGCTGGGGACCGCTGCCGTCCCAACCAATGCAAGTGCGCCATTCTTTACAAAAGCTCGTCTCGAAAACATAGTTCCAATCCTCGGTGGTGTAATCCGTCTTCTGTATGGATTCGCGATGCATGGAATGGTTCCGCGCCTGCAGTCTTACCTTCGCTGGAACTCCGGCGAACCCAGCAGCAGGCCCGCCATGGCTGCAGCCTGCTTATCGGCTGGCGGCGGCCCCTGCTTGATCGCTGCAGCACCGAGACCCCGTTGAGGCTGCGCGGCACCCTTGATGCCTTTCGCCTTGCCTGCCATCATGGCGTCGAGGCGGTCCTGCTGCTGCGCGTCCTTCTCAGCATCGGTAAGCTGCCGCGGCTTACTGCCGGCGGTGAACTGTTGGGCAGCCTGCTTTGCCGTGTCGTCGGTGCCTTGTGAAAGAACGGCAGCGCGCGTCTGGGGACTGGCCGGTTGATCAAGCAGCTTCGCCTCCAGCAGGGACTCCTTGCGTGCCACATCGGCGTCTTGATCGAGCGAGACAGGCTCTAACGAAGCAGCCGCGTCCTGCAGCACCGGTGTCCAATCGACAACCGTGCCGCCGATGCGGTTGGTGCTGAGGGACAGCGCAAAATTCATGCGGTTGACCAGCGCGGAGGAGGAAAGCCAGGTTGCTTCATCCCACTTGTAACCGGTGGGCGGCTGGCAACCGTAGAGTGGCATGCCCAGCTGCTGCAGTGATTGCACCAGCGGCAACGGGTTCGTAATCTCCGCGCCCGAGGCACGCACCGCGGACGTGACGTATTCAAGCGGCGTCTTCAGCTTTGCGTTGACCGTTGCCGTGGTGAAGAACTCCGGCGAATGCACCATGGTCAACAGCACCTGGCGAATGTCGCCGTTGCTGGAGAGGAAGGTCTTCGCCATGCGATCGACCATGGCCTGCGGCGGCGTATCGCTGACGAAGCGCTGCGCGATTTCGGCGGACAGGAAGCGCGCGGTGGCGGGACTGGTCGCCAGCAGGTGCAACACCTCGTAGCCCTCCTTCTCGCCACTTTCTGAGATCTTTTTGCCCAGCACCGTCTTTGGACCGGGCTCGTGGCGGTTGGGGTTGAAGGTGTAGTCGCCACCATCATTTGGCCGTTCCAGCGTCCAGCCGGTGAAGACTTTTGCCACATCGGTAACGTCCTGCTGGGTGTAGCCACCATTCACGCCGAGGGTGTGCAGCTCCATCAGTTCGCGTCCGTAATTTTCGTTCAGTCCGGGTGCGCCCTTTGCCTTTGGACTTCTGCGCTGGCGCATGGCCGACTGGGAATCTGGTCCAGTGCTGCCAGCATTGTCGAGGTACATCAACATGGCCGGGCTTTGCGCGGTGGCGACCAGCAGATCTTCAAAGCGCCCCAGCGCATGCGCGCGAACGGCTTTTTCGTACTCCGGCAGCAGCGATGGCTCCTGTCCGTTTTTCCCGGAAAAGACGTTGAAATGGTTCAGCCAGAAGTCGGTCATCACGGCTTCGACCTGCCGCTGGCTGTAGATGTCGCGCAGCAGCCGCGAGCCCTGCACCTCTGCATTCATCATGCGGTTGGTGCCGGTAAGCGCCAGCAGCGTCTCCTTTTGCAAGGAAGTCATGCCCTCTGAAAGCTTGCCCTCCAAAGGTCCCCGTGCTGCCTTGCGCAGGGCGATCAGATCCGCGGGAGGCATACTTAGCAGGCGACCATAGCGGTCGGTCGGGTCCATGGCGAGGATGGCATCAACCTGCGCGCGCGGCATGGGCTGCACGCTCTGTTCAAGATTTTTCGTCTGCGCAGCATCCGCCTGGCCGAACTTGCCTGCCGAGGCCGCCATCTCAGGTCCGGTGCCGCTGGGCTGGCGAACCACCGGCGCGGCGGCCGCCGGCTCTGCCTTGTTCTGGCGACGCATCTGGTAGAACTCGACCTGGTCGCCGATGATTGCGCGGTTCTCCGGGTCGTTCGGCAGCACGCCGGTCTTTGCGATCTGGCGCAGTGTCGCGGGTTCCGGGTAGCGCTGCAGGCGGTCTGCCTGCGTCATGCGCAGCGCCGGGTACATATCCAGCCGCCGCTCCAGCGAGTAATCGTCAATCGTCGCAGGCTGGAGTTGCCGCTGAAGCCATGATTCGATGCCGAGGCGCTCCACCGCCTGCCTGTCTGCGGAGGTAGGGCCAAAGGTGAAGCGGTTCAGCAAGAGGTCGATCTGGGCAGGCTTCGCAAGCTTCTTTGGTGGGGCGGCGCTGCTTGAGGCCGCATCTGCGGGCATGCCAGCCAGGCACAGACTGCCGCAGACGACAAATGCGAGAACAGAACGGTGCCTACCGTAAGCAGAGCCCATGTGTGCCTCCAGACCGCAAATGACGCAGCCATGCATACTAGACACCCGCAGCGTGAGGGTGTTGCGCCTTTGCGGCATGTTCTTAGAAATTTCGTCATCCTGAGCGCAGCGGAATGGAGCCGAAGGACCTGCTTCCTTCACCCCTGCAGCTGATCCAAAGGAGAAGCAGATCCTTCAACTACGCGCTCTACGCTCCGCTCAGGATGACGTTTGGAGGAGGCTAAAACGCGGCCAGCTCGACCATGGCGCGGAACAGGTCATCCGGCTGCGGCAGAATCGCGTCTTCCAGAATGGGCTGGTAGGCCACAAACGTGTCACGCGAAGCGACACGGCGCACCGGCGCATCCAGGTCGTGAAAAAGCTCGTCCGCCACGCGCGCAGCGACTTCCGCGCCGAACCCCCAGCTCCGCATGTCCTCATGCGCGACAATCACGCGACTGGTTTTGCGGACGCTCTCTGCAATGGCCTCAAAGTCGTATGGTGAGAGCGAGCGCAGGTCGATCACCTCGGCCTCAAGGCCTTTTTCGCGTCCGAGCCGCTGCGCTGCCTGCAGTGCGCGTGGAACAACTGCCCCATACGTGACGAGCGTGATGTCCTTACCGGGGCGCATGATCTTTGCCTTGCCGAACGGGATGCAGTAGTCTGCGCCGGGATACGGCGCACGGCCGTAGCTCTCGCGGTAGAGCCGCTTGTGCTCCAGGAAAAGCACTGGGTCGTCACAGCGGATAGCCGTGCGCAGCAGACCGGCGGCATCCTGCGCGTTCGACGGCATGACCACGCGAATGCCTGGCGTATGGGTAAAGATGCTCTCGCCCGACTGCGAATGGTAGATCGATCCGCCCGTCAGGTAGCCGCCGATGGGCACCCGCATGACAAGGCCGGCGCTGTGATTACCGTTGGAGCGCCAGCGCAGCACGGAGAGTTCGTTGCGCATCTGGTGCATGGCGGGCCAGATGTAATCGAAAAACTGGATCTCAACGACGGGCTTCAGACCGCGCACCGCCATGCCGAGCGCCCTGCCGGTGATGTTGGCCTCAGCCAGTGGCGAGTTGAAGACGCGGTCCGATCCGAACTCTGTCTGCAGACCCGCGGTAATCTTGAAGACGCCGCCCTTGCCCTTAATGGCACCCGTGCGCAGGTGTTCATCGCGCGAGGCGTCGGCAACATCTTCACCGAAGACGACAATGCTTTCGTCGCGCCGCATTTCATCGCGCAGGGTGTGATTGATCAGGTCGGCGATGGTGTGGTCTGTATCGCCATCGGTGGGTGCGGGAGTCGTGTCGAACTCAGAAGAAGTTGGCTGCAGGTCTTCGGAGTAGACATGCTTTTCAATGTCTTCGACCCGTGGCAACGGCGCGGCGAGTGCGACATCGGCCGCAGCACGAACCTCGTCCTCCACCTCGCGGTGCAGCACATTCAGGGCATGCTCGGTCAACGCGCCCTGTTGCAACAGCAGCGCCTGCATGCGGCCCAACGGGTCGCGCAGCGCGTCGGCTTCCAGTTCGGAACTATGCCGGTACCAGCGCTCGTCATCGCTGAGAGCGTGTGAGTAGGGCCGGATGACGTGGCCGTGAACCAGCGCCGGGCCGTGGCCCGCACGGCAGTAAGCAACCGCCGCCTGCATTGCCTCGTAGCTCGCAATCGGGTCAGTGCCGTCAATCTCGGCAAAGTGGAAGTTCGGGAAGTTCGCCACCAGCCGCGAGATGTTGCCGCCGGGCGTGTTCGTCTCCACCGGGGTCGAGATGGCATAGCCATTGTCCTCGATCACAAAGAGGACAGGCAGCCTGTTGTTCGAAGCGGTATTCAGCGCCTCCCAGAACTCTCCCTGGCTGGTGCTGCCCTCGCCTAATGACGTGTACACCACCTCATCCTCTCGAAAGCTCACATTGCGAAAGCGGCGGTAATCTCCT
>CAXTFT010000019.1:0-12327 GCA_964243585.1 uncultured Terriglobus sp. | reverse complement strand
TATCTGGATGCGCGGCAAAGTAGCGGCCGGCCTCCGCACATCCCACGGCGTGCAGCAGTTGTGTTGCCGTGGACGACGACGGCGAAACGAGGTGCAGGGCCTTGTTTGTCCAGTGCGATGGCATCTGGCGACCACCGCTGCCAGGGTCATCCGCGCCCACGGCCTGCAGCAACTGGTCTGTTACCGGTTGGCCCAGGGCCAGGGCTAGCGCGCGATCGCGGTAGTAGGGAAAGAACCAGTCATAGCCGGGACGCATGGCCATGCCCGCGGCAACCAGCAGTGCCTCGTGTCCGGCGCAGGAGATCTGGAAGAATATCTTCTGCTGGCGCTTAAGCAGGATCTCGCGATCATCCGTCTTCCGCGAGAGGTACATGAAGCGGTAGAAGCGGATAAGCTCCTCGCGACTCAACGAACCTGTGTGGTTCGCCTCTTCCCGCTGTACCGTCTTCGCTCGCGATGCCATGTACTTGCTGCTTTGCTCCTGACTTGCTGGGCGCTGCGGGTAGTCACGCACTTCCCTGCTGATTGTAAAGCGACGCAGGGCAGCGTGGAGTTCAAGCGCTGCAGCCGGTCGCCGATAAAGCCACTGTTGCGATTTGAAGCAGAATGGCCTGCCGATGTGGCAGTCCGGCTTGCGCTGCGCGACGCCACTTTGTCACAGCAGCAGTGAGAGGGCTCCATGCGCCGTCCGGCAACTTTTGCACGCGAGATACTTTGCGGTTCCATCCTGGCCTGCGTTTTCGCGGTACCTGCTTCGTCAGCGCAGGTACAGGCGACGGCAGCAACTGACCCGTCTCACAGGCTGCTGGTGGTCTACCGCAACGGCAGTATTCCCGGCAATGCGGAGCAGGCGACCGCACGGGCAGGGGGCAGGCTGCTGCGGCGCCACGAGCGATTCGGCACGGCCGTTGTCAACGCGTCTGCCGTAGGCGAGGCGCTGTTGCGTGCGGACCCTGCGGTCGAGTACGTCGTACAGGACCGAGTGGTATCAGCCAGCTCGGTCGTGCTCCGGTCGGCAGAGGCAAGTGCCGCGGCAGGTATCGCAGAGGGCCGGACCGCACCCATTCTCCGTGCCAATGTGCCCAGGCTTGCCCTCCCTCCCGAGACTACCGACGCCTGGTACAACGGATCGCCACAGGGCTGGGCGGTGCGCGCAGTGGGCGGCTACGGAGGAGGTGTTGCAGGCAGCGCGAGCGCCGGGCCGTGGGCTACCACCACCGGTACCGGTGCGCGTATCGCGATACTGGATAGCGGCGTGGACCGCAACCACCCTGACCTTGCACCGAATCTTGCTTTAAACCTGTCAGAGGTCAACCAGGCCGCGCAACCCAGCGCCTGCGACGATGGGTCGCCGCAGGACCAGAGCGGCCATGGCACCTGGGTGGCCTCGCTGGCGGCTGCGGCGGCGGGTAGCGGTACCGGGCGGGTCGCGGGCGTTGCACCCGCGGCGACGCTGCTCAACATCAAGGTATTGCAGCGATTGCCCGGCCAGGGCAGCACGCCCGCCGCGCAGTGCGCCGCTGGCCAGGCTTCCGGCATGCTGTCATGGGTGCTGCAGGGCCTCGACGACGCAATCAGCCAGCATGCGGATGTCATTGTGCTTTCCATGGCCGTGACGTTGGACCTGTACAGCGGCGACTCCGCCGGCGTGAAGGCAAGTTTCGACCGGGTAACGCACGCCGCGTCACAGGCCGGTGCGGTCCTGGTGGCAGCTCTCGGAAACGATGCGTTCGACCTGTCAAACCCGCGCTACATTGAAATTCCGGCTCAATCGCGCGACGTGCTTGCCGTGGTCGCCTCCACCAATCCGGCCTGTGCGGAGAACCTGCAACAGGGTGCCACCTGCACGGCAGGCGCGGTCACTGTGCCCTACTACAGCAACTACGGCACAGGCCTGAACGCTGTGGCGGCACCAGGCGGCAGCTACCCGATGGGCGGCGATGACGACGTATCAGGATGGGTGCGCGGCGCGTGCTCCAGCGGTCTGCCCAACACGGCGGACGGCCTGCCTTCAGACGCAAACCACTCTTACGGCTGCTTCAATCTTGGCCACGTGCCTTATGTGCAAGCCATCGGCACCAGCGGTTCCGCTCCCCTGGTGGCAGGTGTCGTCGCCCTGGTGCGCGCGGCCCATCCGGACTGGTCCGCGGCCACTGTTACGGCGGCGGTACGCGCATCTGCGAGCAAGACCGTGAAGATGCCCTATGGCGTTGTGGATGCTGTGGCGGCCATCGCCTACAAGCCGTAATGCATTTGAGAAGGTAAGGCAACAGCAAAGATGGGTCGAAACTTTGGCTGGGAGGCGTTACCGAATGCGTCCGCGTGCGGAGCGGGCCAGCTTGTCAATCTCGTCGGCGTCGCGAATGACCTTGATAGACAGTTCGTCCTTCCGGCTACTGTCCACTTCTGTTTGCAATTGCCGTGCCAGTTGCAGCAGTCGATTCATGTCGGCCTGCATGGCTTTCTGCCGGTCGTTGGCCGAAGGTGCCACTGACTGGGCGTCCTTTTTCGCGCCCTCAACATTCGGCTTTGCCTGCGGCATCATTGCGACAGGCGATGCAAGCAGCAGCAAAGTGACCAGTCCGCCACCTATCTGTCCGTGCTGTTGCCGATTCCTCATGGAGTCACTCCGTTACTGCCGCATCTGATCGCGTATCGTGCGGGCCAGTTTTGCAATGTCATCCAGCCGCCTCGCATCGGCCTCGGTCGCTTCGCGGCTCTGCAGGTCCGTCTGAAGATCGTGTGTTAACGTCAGCAGCCTGGCAGCGTTCTCGACCATGCGTTTCTTCAGATCTTCCCGGCGGGCAACGAGCTGTCTGTGCGAAAAGTTGGGGTCCACGCTGGGGAACTCTCCACCCAGCGTGCGATTGACGCTGGGACTGGACAAGGCGCGACTGCTGGTTCCCAGCGGGTACCCTGTACCTGACTGTGAAGATGAGTTGCCTGTCTGAGCGCCCGCCCGGCCGGCCATGCATACCACGATCAAACACAATGAAACGAACAGCGGATTGCAACCGAGGCTGAGCCGAATCCTACGCACATTTCTCTTCATGGGTGAGCTAACAAGCCTGAGCATCTATCGCAATGAACTTGCAGCATGCATTCCGCTAAGCCATGCTGAAACGGCGTTCCCTTGCTGGACATTTTACCCGGCACGCACCATGAGAGGTCAAAAAGACATGTTGTTTACACTTCTGGCGGCAGTTCCGGCGCAGACACAACTGCAGGATGAAAGTTTTCGCGCCCTCGGTCACCAGTGGCATACGGACATTGTCGGATTTGTACGTCACGATGCACCGAAGATTGTCGTGATTCTGCTGATAGCTTTTCTGCTGCAGCGTGTTGTCTCGTTTTTTGTCAACCGGTTGCGGCGTCTTGCGAACGCCTACACGGCAAACCCGCAGCGTGCCTCCCAACTACGAACCATTGCAGCAATCATCCGGGCAACCTGTTATGGCCTGATCGCGTTTCTGACCACACTCCAAATTCTTCCGCTTTTCAATATCGACCTGAAGCCCCTGCTGGCGTCAGCGGGCGTGGTGGGACTGGGTATCTCCTTTGGCGCGCAATCCCTCTTCAAGGACATGCTGAACGGCGTCTTCATCCTGGTAGAAAACCAGTTTAGCGTGGGCGATGTCGTGCGCCTTGCGGGATTGACCGGCTCCGTGGAAGACCTTTCGCTGCGCGCCACCACGCTGCGCGACGGTGACGGCACGCTGCACTTCATTCCCAACTCGCAGATCGCAACCGTGTCGAACCTGTCGCGTGAGTTCTCCGTCGCCTCGCTGCCCGTCTCGGTCGATGCCGCTGCCGACCCGGACCGGGTCATGGAACTGCTGCGGCAGATTGCGCTGGAGGTCCGTCGTGACCCGGCCTTTGCCAATGTCGCCATGGCCGACCCGGACATTCTGGGTGTTGATAAAATTAACGGCCGAGAGGTAATCTACCCCGTCAACCTGCGCGTCCGCGCCAACCAGCGCGACGGTATCCTGCGCGCTATCCGTCGCAAAATCCTGCTGACCTTTGAGAGAGAGGGCATTCCGCTGGGAACACCCACCAGCACGTTTGTCATGCAGGGAGCACACGATCCAACCGCCGCTCAAGGGCCGCCTTCACTGACCGGTGACAACTAAGGTCTTCAGACGCGGCGGGCAAGCACCAGCGTAATGTCATCGGGTTGTTCGCCGCCGCCAATCCATGCGTCCAGCGCCCGCATGATTTCTGCCGAGATCACATGGAGCGGTTCGTGGCGAAACCGCCTTGCTACCTCCAACAGGCGATCCTCTCCAAAGTCGCCGAAGTCGTTCTCCGGCTCCGTGACACCGTCGGAGTAGGCGATCAACAGGTCACCCGGTTCCAGCGCCACGGTCTCCTGCTCGTAGCGCATACCGTCCATCAAGCCCACCACTGTGCCGCCGCACGTCAATTGCCGCACGGTACCATCGGGACGCAGCAGGAACGGCGGCAGTTGCCCGGCATTGGAGTAGGTCAGGCGGTGCGTACGCTCGTCATAGTGCGCCAGAAACAGCGTTGCATATTTTTCCGGCTGCGTGGACCGGTACAGGTGCCGGTTCAGCAACGACAGAATGCGCGACGGTGATTCGAAAAGTTCGCCACATTCCAAAGACTCCGAGTGCGTCGCCGCACGTGCGCTGCCGGTAAACAGCTCTTCGCTTGCAAAGCGGTAGGCACGCACAGCGGAGTGCAATGTCGCCATCAGCAGCGCGGCGGAGATGCCCTTGCCGCTGATGTCGCCCAGCGCCAGGCCCACGCCGGTTACATCACGACGATGCTCGTGATCGTCATGGAAGACGAGAAAGTCATAGTAATCGCCCGAAACTGTACGAGCGGGACGGCAAATGCCATGAAGATCCAGCGAAGGTACGCGGATGTGGGCCCGTGGAAACAGGTTTTCCTGCACCTCCTGCGCGATGCTCAACTCGCTCTGCATCCGCTCCTTTTCTTTCTGCTCTTCGATTAGCCGGCCCAGTGACCACGACATGCGATTGAACGAGCGGCACAAATCCGCCAATTGGTCATCGCGCTGCACGTGAATGCGGTGCTGGAGATTGCCGCTGTCGATGGACAACGTGGCCGCGTACAGGTCTTCGACCGAGCCCGTCATGCTGCGGGTCAGACGCATGGCAAGGTAGAAGGCAAACACCTCAAGCAACGCGAAGAACAGGCAGATCACGATGAACACAAGACGTACCGTATCGGTGATCTTGCCGGTCATACCTGTTCCAAACAGCTGCTCGAAAAGGATCGACGGGCGCGAGGTGACGGTGAACGGAATCATGCGAATGTCGCCCGTCTCCCAATCAATGACAGAGAGTGTGGAGCGGAAGCCCACCTCGCCATCCAGCAGGTTCGACGCCACCGGACGGCTACCGCCCACAATGCGCCTGCGCCGGGCTGCTGACCGGCGCAGGCTTTCCTTGCTGCTGTCTTCCAGCACCAGGCCGGGCAGCAGCGTCACCTGGCCCAGACCTTCGGCTACGCCATCCAGCATGCCTGGGGTCACGGGTATGCTGCCGATCACAGTAATGCCGTGGTCCGGGCCGGCTGCAACACGATCCACGACCGTCATATACAGCACGCCGCCGTCTGCGGCAAACACTTTCATTTGCCCTAGCTGGGAGCGCTTCTTTAACCAGTCAGCCAACCGCAGCGGGGTACGGTCGTTGCCGCTGACACCTGGAAGTTCAAGCGGCGTTGCGTCTTCGTAAATGGCAAGCTGCCGGCCCTGGCCCAGTCGCGGAGAAGACGCCGCAGCTGGACCCGCTGCCCTGCCCTCCGGAGTCAGCAGCCTGGCAGGATCCACACCCTGCTCCACACGCCGCGCCAAGGCAAATGCCAGCCCGGCATCGCTGGTGCCCATGCTGTCCAGCCGCAGCTGCAGGTGCGACGCCGCCAGGTGGATGGCGAACTGCCCCGCCGCCACGTACGACATCAGGAACACGAGCGTAAAGAAGAGCACTACCGGTGTGAGGCCGATCAGTAGATAGGTCAGGATCAGCTTGTTGCGCAGCCGCCACAACATGCCGTTACGAATGGCTCGGGAGAGCGTAGGCAGCGATGCCGACATGGCGGTCAACAGCGCAAGCCATCGCAGCGTCCCGGCCACGTTGCCCGCCGGTCCTGGCAGGTAGGCCAAAACAACAGCAACCGCGACGAATCCCCAGAGCACATACACGTAACGCGGCACTTGGGGCGCACCGCCCGGCGCAGGCGCGCCTGCAGCCGCATACAACGGGTCAGACGTGTTGTTCCGCAGGCGTGGACGCAGAAAGAACGGCACCGTCTAGCTCTCCTGCTCGGCCATGCGCACGGCATGGCGCGTGGCGGAAAAGTGTGCTCCCGCAAGCAGCATTAATCCTGACAGAAACGCCCACAGCATCAGCCCGACCGACACCTGAAAGGGCCCGTACACATTGCCGAAATCCAGGTGCGGCAACACGGCAATGTACAGGTGCTTTGCGGCCTCCCACAGCAGGCCGGTGACAATCGCTGTGGGCAGAACGGCACGGGCGGGGATCTTTCGATTCGGTAGCAGCCAGTAAATTAGAAAAAACAGCGTAATGCTGCTGCCGGTGGCAAGCACCGCCAGAAAGCCGTGCGACAGCACCCGGAAGAAGACATTGTCCGTGTGGCCGAAGAACACAAATCCAAGAACCGTCTGCTGCGCTGTTGACACCCCCACGGAAAACATCGCAAGCACGCCGGCAGACGTGGCCAGCCCCAGTGAAACAATCTGATTACGAAGATAGGAGCGGTTTCTTCCCGCTCGCCACACATTGTTCAGCGCAACCTCAAGCGGCAGAAAGACACCGGTACTGCTGACCAGCAGCATCACCACGGAGAACAGTTGCACACCCTTGCGCGGGTGCACCAGCAGGTTCATGTTGCGCATGACAAAGTCCTGCCCGGTGGGCAGGTAATTGTGCATCAGTTCGCCCACCACGGCGACCATGGCAGGGGAATGGAAGACACGCTGGCTAACCGTAAGTAACAGCACAATAAAGGGAAACAACGACAGGATGACGTTGGCTGCAACGGAAAATGCATAGGTGTGCACGTCAGTCTGCGTCAGGTACTTCAATAACGCCAGCATCTGTGCGCCGGACCCACCCTCCACCGGCTCAGGCCACAACTCCCTTTCACCGGGCGCTTGCGCAACCTGGTCAGGCACCGTTTGAGCAGTTTGGGCAGCGGCGGGTTCTGCCTCGCGAGGCGGTGTGAGAGATGGCATGGCTCGGGAGGGTCGACGCGCTACTCCGATTCACTTGATGCTAGCAGAGCAGGTGTCCCATTTTGGCCGTGCGGCACTGCCGCTTCGGATTGCGGTGGCAGCAGGCGAAGCGCCCATGCGGCAGTCTCTGCCAGCACCGGATCGTCTCCCTTGGACCAACGCTGCAGGCGTTTCCAGTGCCGCGGATCGCCGCTGTTGCCCATCGCGATGGCGACGTTTCGATGGAGCCGTTTGCGCCCCGTCCGCTCCAGCGGCGAACCGCGAAAGACAGCCTTGAAAGCAGCGTTGTCCATCCCTGCCAGCGCCTCCAGGGATGGGTTTACCAGCTCCGCCCGGGACTGCATGTCCGGGTGGCTGCCGACTGGCGCGCGCCGGTTCCACGGACATACGTCCTGGCAGATATCGCAGCCGAAAATCTGCCGTCCCATGCCCTCGCGCAACTCTTCCGGGACGCTGCCCTTCTTCTCAATCGTCAGGTAAGCAATGCAGCGGCTGGCATCCATCTGCCGGGGCGCAATCAGCGCGTCTGTCGGGCACGCATCGATGCAGCGCGTGCAGGTGCCGCAACGGTCAGCGGCAGGCAGCAGAACGGCCTCGTCCGCAAGCGGCAGCGAAGTAAGAATAACGCCAAGCAGCAGCCACGAACCCTTTCCCTGGTTCAGCACGCAGGTGTTTTTGCCGATCCATCCGATACCCGCAAGCTGTGCAAACCAGCGTTCTACCACTGGTCCGGTATCGACGTAGGCACGCGTTTGAATTGGCTCTTCGCCGGTATCTGGCAGCAGCGTGTAGAGTTCAGCCTCCACCACGCGAAGGCCGCGCAGCAGGACGTCGTGATAATCCGTCGGCGCTGCAGCCTCGCCGTCAGCAGACCGCGTGCCGCTCCACGCGTAGCGGGCGATCCATCCGCTGCCCGCCGGTGCAGGCGCAAGGGAGTTCTGCTGATCCGCGTTGTAGTTCACCGCGCACAGGATCACCGACCGGGCCCACGGCACCGCACGGTACAGTGACGAACGCATGGGCACGCCATCTTCGTCGGTGCGCAGCATCCATGCCATGTCCCCGGCAAAGCCCTGCTTTGCCCAATCGAGAAAACGCTCGCGCTGCAACTGCTCTGCCGGTGATCCCGGCTTCGGTACTGCAGCCACGCCACACAGGCTAAAGCCCACGGCCTTTGCTTTGGCTTCCAGCGACGCGCGTATTGCCGCAGTAAGAACTGCCCTACCGTTCATCGTGGTTTCGGAAGGGCACAGCTTTAGCTGTGCCCTGGAGGCAGCTTATAGAACCGTCCTGGTTTGTGCTCGCCACAGACGAGCACAAAACGACCAAAGATAGGGACAGGCAAATTATGTCGGCATGGCTGAAGCCATGCCCTTTCGAAGACGTTGAAATTAAGTCCACCTGCACGTTCTAAGAAGATGTCGAGGCACTATCTGCGCTCCAACAGCAGCGGCGCGCCATGCTTTGGCCGCAGGTTTACCGACACGGTAGTCGGCAGCGGATCGCTTGCACCCGATGGCAGGTGGAAACGCCAGTCACGCAGCATGGTCGCCAATGACAACACGCCCTCCATCCACGCAAAGCTCTCACCAATACACTGGCGAGATCCGCCGCCAAACGGAAAGTACGAAAACTTCGGTCTCGATGACTTCTCACCTTCTGTGAACCGCGAAGGATTGAAGCGGTCCGGCTCCTCCCAGAAGCGCGGATCGCGATGCACAACGACCTGCGGAGCCAACAGGGTCGCGCCCGGCTCAATCGTATAGCCGTGAAAATCGTAAGGCTCCGGTCCGCAGCTACGGCCAAGCACCCAGACCGTGGGCATCATGCGCATGGCTTCCGCAAAGATGCCGTAGATGTACTTCAGCGCGGTGTAGTCCGCCGCGCCAGGCTGACGCGCGCCAAGCACCTCGACAGCTTCGCTGTGCCCTGCCTCCTGCGCTTCGGGGTGTTTCGCCAGCAGCCACAGGGTAAAACTCAGCGCGTTGGCCGTCGTCTCATGCCCGGCCAGCAGCACGGTCAGGCACTCATCACGCACCTGCTTGTCGCTCATGCTGCGTTCCAGCTCGCTACCGCTGCCTTCGCTGTCCACCGCGCCGATCAGCATCGAGAGCAGATCGCCACGATCGCCCGGCGAACTGCGCCGCTCACGAATCAATCCATACAGAATCGCATCCAGGTCATCGATGCCCTTTTGCACCTTCTTGATGGGCCCGAACTTGATCTTCTGCAGCTGCTCGATTACAGCAGCGGGCACCCAGTTCGGTGGCGGCGTGATCATGAAGGCACTTACCGCCGCGGCGATCTTCTTGGCCTCGGACTTTTCGTCGATGTTGAACATGCACTTGCCCACGATCTGCAGGGCAAGCTGCAGCATCTGCGGGTGCACGTCCATGGCACCGGGCTGCCAGCGGCCGGTTACTTCTGCGGCATACCGGCCGATCACCTGGCCATACACCGCAATGCGCTCGCGATGAAACGCCGGGGCTGCCATGCGACGCTGCCGCATATGCAGCGGCTCCTCGCTGGTCAGCAGGCCGTCGCCCAGCAACGCACGGGCACGCTGCATGGTCAGCACGCGCCGGTTATGACGTTCGTGCTCGACCATGATCTCGCCGATCAGCGCCGGATGGTTGAACTGGTACAGGTGTCCGTCCAACGTGTGCATGTGCACCAGGTCGCCATAATCGCGGGCGTTCGCCTGCATCAGGTCGGTAGGGTTCTGCCAAAGGAACCGTCCCGAGAGCACGCGCAGCAGGTTGCTGGGACCTGCAGGGTACCGGCTGTCGCGCGAAGGACGGATATCCGGCGGCTGAACACTCATGCCGACATGGTACCCCGGTGTTTGCTGCTACTTCGCGAGACGCGCTTGATCGGCGTGCAAATTCGCGGCAGGATTGCTCGCCATCGTAAGCAGTCGCTAGAATGGCGCGACACTTCCAGAGGTAATGGCTATGCGCAGGTGGTTCGTCCGTTCCCTCTCTGCCTCCCTGTCATGCGCCGTCGCGATGTACCCCGCCAGCCGTCCCGCAGACATTCGCTTTCACATCGAGATGATCGACCCAGGCTACAGCGAGACAGTTGCGGCGGCCGACATCAACCGCGATGGCAAGCTCGATATCGTCTCCGGCGAAAGCTGGTACGAGGCTCCAACATGGACGAAACATCCGCTGCGTGCCATTGAGTACAGCTCCGGCTACGTCGACAATTTCTCCGATCTGATCCTGGACGTGGACGGTGATGGCTGGCTCGACGTGCTGCAGTTCAGCTACTTCGCGCACAACATTGTCTGGCTGAAGAACCCCGCCAAGACTGGCGGCGCGTGGAAGCAGACAGAGATCGACAGCAGCGGTCCCACGGAGTTCGCCTTCCTTGTCGATTTGAACAATGACGGCAGAGCCAACGAGATCCTGCCGGAGTTTGACCGTCCGACTGTTCCCACCGCCTGGTTCAAACTGCAAAGCGGCAAGTGGACCAAGCACGTGGTCGCGAATAGAAGTTTTGGCCACGGCATCGGCGTGGGCGACATGAACGCCGATGGACGCAACGACATTCTTACGCCCACCGGGTGGCTGGAAGCGCCACCCGACATGCACGCACCCGGCAACTGGACCTTTCACCCGACGGACTGGGGTTGGAAGCCCATACCAGCAGCCGGACCTGCGACAGTCACAGTAAGCCCGGCGCGGGCGGCGCAGTTCGGCTACATGTACCTCCTTGACATTAACGGAGACGGCCGCAGGGACATGCTGACCGGCATGGCGCACGACTACGGCCTGGCCTGGTATGAGCAGACCGCGAACAGCGAGTGGATTCAGCACGTAATTGACAGTTCCTGGTCACAGGCGCATGCCTCGCAGTTGATCGACATAAACGGTGATGGCCAGCCCGACTTCGTCACCGGCAAACGTTACTTTGCACACAACGGCGGCGACCCCGGCGAGCGCGAACCCATTGGGATCTACTGGTACGAGTGGCGCAAGGTGCCTGCAACACAGTCCACGCCACGCGGCCCAGGCAACGGTGGTGTCGAGTGGATTCGGCACATCGTTGACTACGCCGGACGCATGGGCGGCGGCGTGCAAACCGTCGCAGTCGACATTGATGGAGACGGCGACCTGGACCTTGTCAGTGGAAACAAGTCCGGCCTGTTCCTGGCGGAGAACCTCACCCGATCCCACGGGTCGCCAGCCACGCAGCGCCAACGGTAGACTTGGGCTATGCAGACCACCGCCGTAACAGACACAGTGGATGCCCCCAGACGCCTGCGCGACCAGATGTTGATGATCGATGCCGACGACACGCTATGGGAGAACAACATCTACTTCGAGCGTGCGATCGACCGCTTTGTGGAACTGGTTGCGCATCCTGAACTGACTCCCGCAGAAGTACGCGTCGCCTTCGATCAATTTGAAGCTACACGCGTCAAGACGCATGGCTACGGCGTTGATGCCTTTCATACCTCGCTGCTGGCAGGCTTTGAGCACCTGACCGGTGCGGCATGCAATGAGGAACAGGCGCGGCATGTGGCTGCCTGCGCCGTGCATGTACGTGGCAGTGACATGGTGCTGTTGCCCGGCGTTCGGCAGACGCTGCTGCAGCTCGCGGCGAATCACACCCTGCTGCTGGTCACCAAGGGCGACCACACGGAGCAGACCGGCAAACTGCTGCGCTCGGGCCTTGCCAGCCACTTCACGCATGTTGAAGTCCTTCGCGAAAAGCATACCGCCGCCTACCAGGACCTAGTCACACGGCACAACCTCGATCCGGGGCGTACCTGGATGATCGGCAACAGCCCGCGCAGCGACATCAATCCCGCGCTGGCCGCAGGCCTCCATGCCGTTTACCTGCCACACCCGAGCACGTGGGTGCTGGAGCAGGAGCCTGTTGCATTCCCATCCAGCGGGCAAACTCTCCTAAGGCTTACCGGCTTTGCTGACCTGCTACAGCACTTTGCGTAGCGGCTAACGGCCGGCGTGCTCTGGTATACTTCGACTCGATGGCGCACTCGCCAGGTGCCTTGCGAAAGGCTCCAAGCGGAGGTGGCGAAATTGGCAGACGCACTAGCTTGAGGT
>CAXTFT010000018.1:32901-33435 GCA_964243585.1 uncultured Terriglobus sp. | reverse complement strand
TGCCATGCCCGCCACCTTACCGCGCCACAACAGCAGCGTGTTTGCCAGCGCATTCGCGACCTGCCCCTGGTATGTGCGGTCTTCCGCGCCGTCGCCGTTCTTTTGCGGAGCGACTTCTACAGCGACGGCAGGACACTGCATGTTGTCGAGCGGACGTATCCAGGTTTGACCTTCGGACGCCGTAATTCTTGAACGCTGCAGCGCCGATTTCAGGTCTGCCGCAAGCGCATGGGAACGGTCGATGTAGGCGGCCTGCGCATCGTCCCAGCGTATGGCCGAACCGCTCTGCGGCAGCTTCTGGTGCAAGGCACTGGTGTACAGGTGCACGCCGCTGCCGCTGCCGGTGGCATGCAGAAGAATGCAGGCGATGGGATGTGCGTTGTTCGCCAGGGCAGCGCGCGCGTCATTGGACAGGTCGACATCGGTCTCGCGCGACATGGTGACAGCGAAACCGCGTGCGCGCAGCAGCGAGGCCAATCGTCCTGCCAGATCGAGCGTCACCTGCTTCTCAGGCAGCCGATCCGCAATGTGGGC
>CAXTFT010000018.1:0-32891 GCA_964243585.1 uncultured Terriglobus sp. | reverse complement strand
ACAGGGTCCGCAGGCGCCGCTCGCTGGATTGGAGCTCCGCTGTCCGCTCCGCCATGTGCAGGGTCCAGCAGGATCGAGGGCTGCTGCGCGTATGCGGCAGGCAGACAGCAGCAAACAGGAATGAGAAGTGTGCGGGTCACGGGGGCTAGCTGATTGTAGCGGGCCGGGCTTTGAGCGGTGGTCATCCCCGCCCAGGTGCGTTCTCTCAGCGGCCGGAGGGCTTGGGGTATGCGCACATCCCGAGACTTTCTTCAAGAATGCCTGAGCTTCTGTAAAGCCAGATTTCGCCCCGGAATCCTTTGGCTTTCGACACTTACAAGGACACCGTTTGGATCTGCATGAGACTAGGGACGTGCGGCAGCCGGGGCTGCTCCTGCGCCTGCTGGAGCACTTCCCTTGGGAAAGTATCCACTGCGGGTACGCACGGTCAGCTTGTTGTAGCCCTTCTGCTGCGCTGTGACGTGGATGGTTCGATACCCACCCAGCCTGGCTGGCTTCGTGGAAGTGTACGCAAGGGTATATTGCTGACGAATGTCGGCTGCTACCTGCTGCGCGATGCTGTCCACATCCTCAAGCCGCCGGGGAAAGTAGGCGACGCCGCCGGTCTGCTCCGCAAGTGTCTCCAACACGCGTTTTGCGTGGCGGCTTTCGCGGCGATCCTCGTCCGGACCGAACAGCAGGCCAACGCAGTAGATGGTTGGGCCATCCAGCTCCTGTACGCGGCGAATTGTTTCTTCCAGCGTTGAGCTGGAGGCGTTATCGTCCCCGTCGGTGATCAGGAGCAGCACCTGCTTGGGCTGCTTGGCGTTGCGCGCAAGGTAGTCAGCCGAAGCAATCACCGCGTCGTAAATCGCGGTCCCACCACTGGCTTTGACGTAGTTCAATCCCTCTTCCAGCTTGTGGATGTCCCGGGTGAAATCCTGATCAATAAAGGCCTCCCACGAAAAGTCGACCAGAAAGGCCTCGTCCTGCGGGTTTGAAAGTTTGATCAGGTCGATCGAGGCGCGGCCCACGGCAGTCCGCTTGTCATACATGGAGCCGGAACTGTCGATCAGGACACCCAACGAAACCGGCAGATCCTCGTGCCGAAACGATGCCACTGTCTGCTGAGCACCGTCTTCAAACACCTGGAAGGCTTCCCGTGGCAGTGTCTGTACCACGCGCCCGTTGTTATCCAAAACGCTGGCGTTCAGCCGCACTTCGCCCACGTCTGTGCGCAGGGTGTAGGTACCACCCGCGCGTTGCACCTGGCTGCCTTTGTCGGCCTGTGCTCCCCCGGTCTGATCGGCTGCAGCCGCGACGGGAGCAGTGTCAGAGTCAGGTGAGGGTACTGGATCACGATCCACCGTCAGCGACGGGATTATTGGGACAATTGGTGCGACTTGTTGCTGCGCAACTGCCCATGGTCCCAATGAAGCAGCCACACAAGTGGCAAGAGCAAGTGCGGCAGTGAAGCGGCTAATCCGAAGGTGCATAGTAACCCTGACGATTGTGAACCGAGAGCTGCGGCAGGCCGGGCGGCGGGTTCAGCTTTACCTTCAATTTACGCCAGTTACCATCGTGCCGTAGATCCGTTGGCTTGTAACCGACGACGTACTCGTTGCGCAACTCGGCGGAGATACGTGCGGCAATGTCGCCCAGTTCTGCCACATCGGCTACGCGAAACAGGCGACCGCCAGTCTGCTCGCAAATGTCCGTTAGCAGCGCCGGTCCGTTCTTCTCTTCTTCGGTAGCCGCAGTTGTATCGAAGATACCGATGGAGTAAATTTGCACATCGCTCTCACGCACAGCTTTGCGCAACTCGCCCTCGGTGTAGCGTGACCGGTTATCGCCCCCATCAGAGATAATCAGCAGCGCCTTCCGCTCGTGCTTGGCGTTTTTCAGCTTGTTAAGACCCAGGTAAACAGCATCAATCAACGCGGTGCGATTGGCTGGCTTCAGCATCACCATGCGCGCATCCACGTCATCGACATTGTTGGTGTAGTCCACGACCACATTAGGCCGGTCGTTAAAAGCGACGACGAAGAACTCATCCTCAGGGTTGCTGGTGCGCATGAACTCGCTTAGGGCGCGCCGCGCCCGGGTGAACTTGCTGTTCATGCTGCCGCTCAGGTCGAAGATGATACCGATGGTGATAGGCGCGTCATCTGTCGAAAAGCTGCGAATGGTTTGCGGCAGGTTGTTCTCATAAACGTAAAAGTTCTCGCGCTCTAACCCGGTAACCAGGCGGTTCTCACTGTCGGTCACGGTCATCGGCACCAGCACCAGGTTGGTCTCGACGCGCAACGTAGCACCGGGTCGAAGGGCACCCTTCCGGGTCACATCGGAACCAGTGATTACCTCATTTTTCGGTGCCGTGGGCGGCGGTACCGCAGCCTTTGCGGGGGTGTGCGCCTTGTCCAGCGGGTTTTCCTGCGCAGGGAGGCCGGCACAGCAAAGGCCGGTGTACAGCAAGACGCAAAGGTGCAGGGCTGACCGCCAGCGAGATGCCCCGAACACTGTCCGTATTTCCATCAAGGTGTTGCTGCCCATGCTGTAGCTCTGCCAGCGTTTGGCCAAATCTTTCTTCTACAACTATCTCTTCTCTCTGACGGGAAAGCAGCGCACACGTTTGCTTACCCAAGGGAAGACGATTGTACGCGATCAAAGCCGCCTGACATCTCCATCCGCCTGGCACACGGGGCGGGTTGCAGCCTAGTGAGCAGCACCTTCGGGCGCTTTCTCACCGCCCTTCGGCTTGCTCAGCAGAAAGGCAAGGAAGAACATACCCGCTGTGAGCCACGCGAGCAGTCGATAGACGTCGGCGTAACCCAGCACGGCAGCCTGCTGGTTCAACTGCTGGTAAATTGACGCCTGCGCGGCATACTGCCCCTGCGCGTGGCCAAGGGCGTTTCCCAGCATGCTGCCGGTTTGCTGTACCTGGGTTGCAAACTGGTTGTTTGCATAGCTCATAGAGTTCTGCAGGCGCGCCTGGTGAAAGAGCGACCGGTTCGTGACTTCGGCACCGGTCAGCGAGATGAGGATAGAGCCGCCAATATTTCGGGCGAAATTAATCAGCCCTGAGACCTGGTTGCTTGCCTCCTTCGGCAGGCCCACATAAGCCGCGTTGGTAATGGCGATGAAGCAGAACGGAATCGGCAGCACCTGAACGACGCGCAGCAGCGAGTTGTACCCGAAGCTGATGTTGAGAGTCAGGTGAACCGAAACGTACCAGTACGCGGCCGCAAAGAAGACAAACGCGGTTGCAACGATGTTTCTGGCCGGGAACTTATCGGAAAGAATGCCTGCAACAGGTGCAGCCAGCAGCAGGCAAAGCCCACCTGCGGTCAGTGCCTTGCCTGCATTGGTAGCCGTGTAGCCAAGCAACTGCTGCAGAAACTGCGGTTGCAGCACGGTTCCTGCATTTAAGATGCCGCCCACCAGCAGCATCAAAAAACAACAGATCGCGAAGTTCTTAAAGCGGAACAGCCGCAGGTTCATGATGGGGTTCTTTGTCCCCCGCAGCTCCCAGATGATCAGCGCGATCATGCCTATGACAAACATGGCGGAAAAGCCGCGGATGAAGTTGGAAGCGAACCAGTCGTTCTCCTCACCCTTATCCAGCGCAATCTGAAGCCCTGCCATGGCGAGGGTGAGGAAGCCCACGCCCACAAAGTCGCCGCGAAAGAAGTTTTGCCTGTCGTGCTTCAACCAGGGTGGATCGTCGACCAGCCGGGTGACCAGCAGAAATGCAAGTATGCCAACCGGAATGTTGATGTAAAAGATCCAGCGCCAGGAGTAGTTGTCCGTGATCCAGCCACCCAGTGTCGGTCCGATCGACGGTGCCATGACGGTTACGAGAGCGTACAGCGAAAATGCCACTCCGCGTCGCTTGGCGTCGAAAGAGTCAGCCATGATGGCCTGTGCCATAGGCTGCAGACCACCACCACCGACACCCTGCAGCACACGGAACAGCAGCAGCAGCGGCAGCGAAGGCGCAATGCCGCACAGAAAACTCGCAACCGTGAACAGGGTGATGCAAAGCAGAAAGAAGTTTTTACGGCCAAAGATGCTGGACATCCAGCCGCCCAGCGGCAGCACAATCGCGTTAGACACCAGGTAACTGGTCAGGACCCATGTACCCTGATCCTGGCTGGCCGCCAGGGAACCGGAGATGTGCGGCAGCGCGACATTTGCGATGGAGGTGTCCAGCACTTCCATGAACGCAGCCAGAGCAACTGTTCCCGCGATAATCCACGGGTTGACCCGGGGCTTCCACTGCTCTTCCGCCATCGTTCCTCTGTTGGTGAGCGGATGCAAACGCCGCGTTCCAAACAAGCTACTCTGCTGATTCGATGCGGTGAACTCTGGCACGATGCCGCCGGAACGCGGCAGTGGGTGCCTTTGCGCTCACCCGCCAGTCACAAGCGACGCTTAGAATGGTGCTGCAGACACAATCAGGAGCCACACCGTACGCATGCGTATCTACCCGTTCCGCGCCCTCCGCTACAACACCCAGAAGGTCGCGCTCAGCGACGTGGTGACCCAACCGTACGACAAGATTTCGCCTGCCATGCAGCAGGCCTATTACGACCGCAGCCCCTACAACCTGATCCGCGTAATCCTAGGCAAGCGGGATGCAGCCGATACGGAGACGAGCAACGTCTACACGCGCGCCGCAAAGTCCCTGCAGGGCTGGCGCAGGGAAGCCGTACTCGTTGAAGAACGCGAACCCGCCCTCTACGGCTATGCCCAGCGCTACACCGTGCCCGGCACCAGCGAGGTGCGCGAGCGCCGCGGCCTGATCTGCCTCGGGCACCTCTACGACTACGCGGAGCAGGTCGTCTACCGGCACGAACAGACCCTCAGCAAGCCCAAGAGCGATCGCCTGTCGCTCTTCAAAGCGACCCGCACCTATTGCGAACAGATCTACATGCTCTATTCGGACCCGGCGTTCACCGTCGAAAAGCTGGTCTTCGGTAACGCATCCGGCGAGCCATCCACGCCGGCCAGCGAGACCGTAACGGATGAGTACGGCGTGGTCCACTCCGTGTGGAAGGTGACCGATCCGCACGTGCTGAACCTCTTGGTTGGCGCGCTCGCAGACAAGAAGTTGATCATCGCCGACGGCCATCACCGCTACGAGACCTCCACCAGCTACGCGCGCGAACGCGCCGCTGAACTCGGCGTGCCCGATACGACCATGCAGGGCGGCAAGACACAGCAGCAGTACGGCGACAGCGACGAGTCGCCCTCGAACGACGCGGACAGGATCAGCGGCGTGCCGTTGCCCTTGCCGCCCTTCCCCGAAGCCGCCATGATGATGACGCTGGTCAACACGGACGCGCCAGGCATCACCATCCTGCCTACCCATCGCATCGTCTACGGCCTGAAGGGCTTCTCCTCAGCGGCGTTTCTCGAACGCGCAGGTGAGTTTTTCGATATCTCGAAAGTGGAATCGAAGGCTGCGGCTGCCGGTTCCGATGCGGAAAACGTTGAGACCGCCGCGGAGCGTACCGCCCCGCTGAATGGCACCGAAGGCGTCACCTTCCTGGCCGTGATGCAGGGCGGCACCTTCTTGTTCCGGGCGAAAAAGGATGCAGTCGAAGCAGCACTGCAGCACGTACCGCCACGGCAGCGCGCCATGGATGTCGTACAACTGCATGCGCTGGTGCTGGAACAGTTGCTGGACCTGACACCCGAGAGCATCCGCAACCAGGAGAATCTGCGCTACCTGCGCTCTGCGGAAGATGCCGCCGCACAGGTCGCTCGCGGCGAGGCCGATATTGCTTTTCTCATCAAGCCCGTCACGCTCGACCAGATGAAAGAAGTGTCGTTGAGCGGGGAAGTCATGCCGCAGAAGTCCACAGACTTCTATCCCAAGCTGTTGTCTGGCCTGGCGTTCTACGCTCTGGATTAAGTTTAGGACAAGCAAAGGCCCGCATCAGATGCGGGCCTTTGCTTGTCGCAGATGCGTTTATGCAAGGCCAAAGCAGTAGAACATGCCGTCGTAGGTGCCGATGTACACCTTGCCGTTCGCCACTGTGATCGAGGAGAAATGGTTGAAAGCCTTCAGGCAATCGCCACTATTCCACAGCTCTTTTCCGGTCTCGGCATCGAGCACATAGATGACAGCCGGCTGGCCATGCGATGCGCGGATCGACGAGTCGAAGTTCAGGCCGATGTCATTCCACGACTGCTGTGAGTTTTCGCCGCTGCCGTAGGAAAAGACCATGCCATTGGCGATGATGTTGGGTTCGCCGCGATGCATGTCGCGTGACACCCATACGGGCTCAAGCTCGGGCTTGCCGTTCTTCTCCACCATCTTGAACGCAGCCTGGCCGCCTTCCTTGGTGTCCGGGGTGTTCTCGATGGGAAACTTCATCTGCGAGTGCTTCGGCCCCCAGAAAGGCATCAGCACCCAACGGGTGCCTTTGGCGTCTTCCCAGGACGACAATGCGCCCCACGAACCGGCGTTCTGGAAGTCGACGATCTCATTACAGACCAGCGGTGTCTTGTAGAGCGGAGTGCTGTGGTCTGCCCCGCCGATGTTTTGGGGATCAAGCAGGTAGATACGACACTCCTTGCCAGAGGCTGCCATGTACTCCTTGCCATGCCAGTTGAAGACAGTCGGCGTGTTGTTGGGGTCAAGGTCGCGGCGGCGCAGCCAGTCCCAGTTAGGCGGGGTGTACCAGTCCTTGACGACCCAGCTCTTGCCGTCGTCGCTCTTCTTGAAGCCGACCACGGAGTTGCCGATGACCAGATTCTTCGGATTCTTCAGGTTCACCAAACCGTCCCCAGTGGTGGACCACACGGTGCCATCGCTGGTGATGACCGGCCCTCGCCGCCCCCACAGGCCGCCGCCGCCGCCGAATCCGGTTGTCATGAGAGGCGTCGTCTGAGATCCATCAACCTTGGCAGACAGAATGCCGGTTTTACCCGCGTACACGGCGGTAATGATTTCGCCTTTATAGAGCTGAAGCGCGAATTTGCTAACAGCCCCCATCTTGATGTCTGGACGAAGGCTCTCCCCGGTTACGTCACTTAACGTATGTAGAACTCCGCCACCATCCACCACGTAGATCGGTCGAACGCCACCAGCCTCTTCCGGTCCAATGGCCGGCACACCGGTGCTGCCCTGGGGGTTGAGGAAGTTATAGTGTTTTGGATCCGTCATAGAACCACGGGTCGCATCGGCAGGCGGTGGTGCCGCTGCCGCAGCAGGCGTCGCCGGGGCACCTGCTGCACCCTGCGGACGGCCTGAAGCCGCACCGGGAGCTATGGGTCCGGCTGCCACTTCTGGCGGCGGACCTTGCTGACGCGCCGGCAGTTTCTCGTAGGTAAAGTTTTTCTGCCACGCCAGTTTGTGCGCGGCGGTGTCGAAAGCGTACAGGCTGTCGGAAGAACCCAGCACGTACACCATCTCTTTTTTGCCCGAAGCTGTTGGCACGTCCTGCACCACCAGTGGACCCATCAGGGTGTGCAACGCGTGAGGCACCACGTCAGTTTTGACGCTCCAGAGCATCTTCATGGACTTGACGTTGCCCTTGGTCAGGATGTGCTCGTCGCGATTCCAGCCGGAGCGGATGTTGTCTCCGCCGTCCATTAGCCAGTTCTGTGCGTCTGCTGCAGTGCAGGCCAGCAGGGCTCCGGCAGCAAACGCGAAGAGGGTCTTTCCTCGTAAAGGGGTCATGGGTTTAGCGCTCCTCAGGGACGCCATACGCATAGAGCATGTTGTCGTGCGTGGTGAAATACACGTGGCCATTTGCAACGGCAAGGCCGCTGCTGGCGAAACTTGCCGCGCCATTGCCGGTAGAGAAGAGTTCCTTGCCAGTCTCAGCATTCAGGATATAAAGCACTGCCGGCTTCGACAGCTTTTCAATCTCACCCGCTGCGTACAGCGAGCCGTTTTCTTTCGCGGCACGCGTAGGCATGCCGGATGACAAGGCGAAGACGAGCCCGTTGGCAGTCGCGGGAGCCATTGGCGTGGTCAGGTCGCGCGAGGACCAGGCAGGCACAAGCGTTGGATGTCCCTTGCCCACTGTCAGCTTAAAGGCAACAATGCTGCCGCCCGGAGCCGTGTTGCCACCCGCAAACTTCGTTGCGAGTGGTCCGCGAACCGCCGCGTAGACCCAGCGCTGCCCGTCTGCGACCGATGTTGCAAAGGTGCCAAAGAGTCCGGTGCCGTCTGCCTGTGTGCCTGTGAACAGGGGCTCAGAAGCGAACAGTGGCGTGTGGTGGTCAGAACCGCCGAGGGCAGTGGAATCCAGTACATAAATGCGGCCATTACGTCCGCCCGCAATCACATAATCCTTGCCACCCTCGGCAAAAACAGCGGGCGTAATGCCTGTGATGGGCAAGCCAGGCTTAGGTGTGAGCGCAGCGTCACGAGGCGTGAACCAGTCCTTTACGGTAAGCGTCTTCGCCTCCAGGGCCAGCACGGTATCGTTGTACGTTCCCGCCACCTCTCCCTTGCCATCCGGAACGGTGCCAAAGACAATGTCATTCTTCGTTCCTGCCGCGACACCGCCCGTGCCAGAAAAGCCGGAGCCATTGGTCAGGAAGGAAGTCACATCCCACTTTGACGGTGCCACCAAGGGCATGTCCGGTGTTGGCGGCAGTTTGGGTGGTGTAAAAGTCCCTGCATACAAGCCGTTTGGACCGCCACACCCGTTGATTGTGGCTGCATACAGCGTTGCTCCTGAGAAGTTCAAGCCCGTCACGTTACTGTTCGCGGGTAGCAGCTTCGCAGGCGGAATCATCTGCGCCTGACCGTCCTGCGCGCGCAGGGTGCGGACGTAGCCATCGGCACTGACGCTGAAGTAGGGTGCAAGCCTTGCGATGGGATTCGCACCACCGAAGCCGCCAAACCGGGAAACTGCACTTTGTCCGTTCATCACCATGCTGGAGGTGGTGCCACCTGGGCAAAGTAGCGTGGAAGCCCCAGGTTTTAACGGGTCGAGTGGCGGAAACGGCGTCTTGAAGTAGGGCACGCCCAGATCCGCATCCACGGCATAGGATGCTCCTGCACTGCCGTTTGCCAGCACCAGCTCTTCAAACCCGTGGTAGCCGATCAGGCGGCTAAGCACGATGGGATTAGTCATGGCGATGAGGCCGGTGGGCCGGTTATCGAAGTGGTAGTTCCAGAGTTGCTTGACCTTGCCTGCTGCAACAGCTGCCGGCGAAAAGATCGTCTCACCCTGCGACCATCCATCGCGTTGCGGGTTGCCCCCGGTGCTGGGCCAGTCGGCGGCCCGGATACAGGCACTCGAACCAGCGACCGCGCAAAGCGACAAAAGAACCCATTTCCGCATGCGTTTGAGCCCCTTTCTGCTCATCAGAATCGTTCCTTACGGTCTCTCTGAGACGTCTCAATCCTGCTTAGAAGCCATCCCTGGAATGCTCAGTTCACGCGCATGTTCAGTGTTTTCCACGAAGATAGCGTACGGAGCGTTACGTTGTAGGCGAGATGTTTATCCCACTGCCATGGAGCGCTTGTCAAGCCGCCGTCGCCTCAACTGCAGGAGATATCCGCTGCGGCGTGTCCCGCTTATCATCGGACGATGCGGTGGATGCTCCTGATCGATACCTGCGGCAAAAGCGGCGGCGTCGCGATCGCCGACCTGTCGCCTGGGGCTGATGCTTCCGCGTCCGGAGGAGGCATGCCGCTCCTGGTCTCGGAGCGTGGTATTGCGGGCCGCGAAACCCAGGAGCACTTAATGAACCTAATCGCAGAGGTGCTGGGGGAGAGCCGTCTTCTCGTCTCCGCCCTGCACGTGCTTGGGGTGGTAACTGGACCGGGCTCGTTCACCGGTGTGCGGATCGGCCTGGCTGCGGTGAAAGGCCTTGCAGAGTCGCTGAACTTGCCGGTCGTGGCGATAAGCCGGCTGGCCGTCCTGGCTGCGCAGATACCGGGAACGGCACCCAGGCAGGCCTGGATCGACGCCGGACGAGGCGATCTTTTCGTCGGGCGGTATTCACACGGTGAACCTTCCAGCGAAGCCATGCTGCGCGGCGGCGATGCTGCGGCGGCGCTCGGGATGGAGAGTGCTGTGGTGATGGAGGAAGGTTTGCTGCAACGCTATCCCGGGGTTCGCCTGGTACCGGAGACGAGTGTCCGGCAGGCGTTGCCTCTTGCCCTGGTGGCTATCCACACAGGTGAGTTTGCCGACGCAGCCCTGCTGGACGCCAATTACCTGCGTGTACCCGATGCCGAACTCGCGCGCCGGTCCGCTACGGTGGAGAAAACCGTGGGCAGTGTCGGTTGAGCGCCGGTCTGCGCATCCGGCGTGCCAACGTAGCCGATGCGGGCGTGCTTGCCACGATCGCGCGTGGCAGCCCGTCTGCTCCTCAGTGGACGACGGCGCAGTTCAACGATCTGCTGCTCTCGAAGGACGATGCCGCGCTTACGCGTGCTGCCTGGCTGGCGAAGCAGGATGACGTAGCCGTTGGCTTTGCCGTCGCATCAGCCCTCCGCGCAGTACACCCGGCAGAGGCTGAGCTGGAGAGCATCGCGGTCACGCCGGAACATCGGCAGAAAGGCATAGGAGGTGGGTTGCTGGCGGCGGCATCTGCCTGGGCTGTCGCACAGAAGGCTGACCGCTTGCGGCTGGAGGTGCGGTCCGGCAATGGGAAGGCGCTGAGGTTCTATACCGCGCTCGGGTTTCTGACCACGGGAACGCGTCGCGGGTACTATACCGCTCCGGTTGAAGACGCGATCTGCATGGAGCGCGTTCTCTGACCGCCTCTTCCTAAGGGCGGAGCTGGGCAGCTAGATTTGTTGCCGTTGCTGGCCACGGTATCCCCGCGCCGGTATCATGGCAGGGATATGGTGCGTGACGGATTTTTCTATGCGCTTGGCCTCCTGGTTGTTGCGGCGCTGCTCTGGAAGTTGACGGGTTCAGTAGGGCTTGGCGTACTGCCGGTTCTATTGGCAATGTTCTTTTTGTGGTTCTTCCGAGATCCGCCACGCCGCATCTCCGCAGCGCCCGGTGCGCTGGTGTCACCCGCGGACGGCAAGGTAACGGAAGCAGAATGGATTGAAACGCCTGATGGCAGCCGCCTGCGCCTGAGTATTTTTCTGAATGTTTTCGATGTGCACGTGAACCGTTCGCCCATGGCAGGGATGGTGACTCAGGTGAATCACAAGCGCGGCATGTTTCTGAATGCCATGCGCGCGGACTCAAACGTACTGAACGAGCAGAGTGTGATGGTGGTCGAGGGGATCGACGGCACCGCGGTGCAGGTGAAGCAGATTGCCGGCCTTCTAGCGCGCCGCATCGTCTGCAACGTAAAGCCGGGCGACAGGGTCGAGCGCGGTCAGCGGTTTGGATTGATCAAATTCGGTTCCCGCGTCGACATTCTGATGCCGAGCAACGCGACCCTGCTGGTGCGCACAGGGGACCGCGTAAAAGGCGGCAGCACCGTATTGGCCACGCTGGCACCGACACCGGCACCTGTGGAAGCCTGACATGAACGTCCCCGTGGATCGATTGGGACGACGTCCGCGGCGTGGATTGTACGTCTTGCCGTCGCTGTTCACAGCAGGGAACATCGCGGCGGGCTTCTATGCCATAACCCAATGCCTGCAGGCAACGGGCAGCGACAACAGCTATTTCAATCGCGCGGCTTTGGCTATCGCCTTTGCACTGCCCTTCGACGCGCTGGACGGCCGCATTGCCCGCATGACGAACACCGAGAGCGACTTTGGCCGGGAGCTGGATTCGTTGGCCGACGTGATCACATTTGGCGTTGCACCCAGCGTGCTGGCATACACCTGGGGTTTCCGCATGCTGCCTGCAGGTTTTCTTCCAGTGCTGCGGCAGAACGCAATGGATTTCGGCCTGGTTGCGGCCTTTCTGTTCCTGGTGTGCGGAGCTTGCCGCCTGGCGCGCTTTAATGTCACGGCCAATCCGAAGCCCAGCAATCCGGGCAGGCCCGGCCGCCGGTATTTTGTCGGCATGCCCATTCCGGCGGCGGCAGGCGTCATTGCCAGCGTGGTGCACTGCTTTGACGGGTCGCCCGTGCACGACCCCCGTATTGCTTTCGTGTGGCTTGCGCTGCTGCTGTTCACGGGTTTTGTCATGGTCAGCCGGTGGCGCTTCTGGAGCGGCAAAGAGATCAACCTTGGCGCGCAGCAGCCGGTACGCCTGTTTGTTGTGCTGATGGTGTTTGGCGTGCTGCTTGCGAAATTCTCCGAGTACCTGCTGATCTCGATGGCACTTGCCTACATGGTCAGCGGGATATGGGCACGTTTCCTGTATGCCGCGCAAAGCCGCCGGGCACGCCGAACCGGCATGCCGATGCCCAATGCTACGCAGTCCTGAACCGGGCAGATGTCCGGAGCAGGCACCGCATGCTGCCGCCCGGCATCTGAAGGTGCATGAGTAAGAATGAATACCGCATTGCGGTGGTCGGTGCCGGTTCGCTGCTGGGCAAGGAAGTGGGCGACGAAATCGCGGAAAGCCCGCTGGCAACCGCAACCACGCTGCTGTTGGACAACGAACTGGAAACCGGCACGCTGGAGTCCGTGGGCGACGAAGCGTCCTTTATCCAGGCCCTGGAACCCGCCGCGCTTGAGAATGTAGATGTTGCGATCTTTGCCGACGCAGCCATGCTGCGTGAACATGGCCGCACCGCTCGGCAGATGGGTGTTGCGGTAGTTGATGCCACGGGCACGCTGGACTTCGCACCGAATGCTCCGGTTCGGTCGCCGCTGGTAAGTGAGGGCCTGCCGCTGGATCTGGAAACGGTGGCGGTGCGGGTGGCGCATCCGGTGGCTTCGATACTGTCGCTTGTGCTGGTACAGGCGGCAAAGGCCGGTGCCTTGCGCTCGGCGTTCGCCACGGTGCTGCAGCCCGCCAGCGAGAATGGCCGGGCCGGTGTGGATGAACTTCAGCAGCAGGCCGTCAGCCTGCTCTCCTTCCAGCCCGTTCCCAAGGAGGAGTTCGATGCGCAGGTTGCATTCAACCTGCTGCCTGCCTTGGGCGAAGGTGCAAAGATGCCGCTTGGATCGGTGCGGGACCGTGTTCTACGCGATCTGCGGACCCTGACTGGAGGAAAGGTAGCTGATCCCGTGCTCCAGGTCGTGCAGGCACCAGTCTTCCATGGCTTCGCCGTCTCGTTGTTCCTGGAATTTGACCAACCGCTGACCACGGATGCGTTGCGGGTTGCGCTGCGATCAGAGCATCTGGACCTTGTGGGCGAAGAGGGCGACCCTCCCAGCAACCTGAGTTCCGCCGGTCAGGGAAAGATTCTGCTGCGTGTGGAGCCTGCGGCAGCGCAGGCAGGCACCCGGTTTTCCCTATGGCTGACCGCTGACAACCTGAAGCTCACGGCGCGTACCGCGGTGGCCTGTGCGCTGGAACTGACACGCATGCGTCCAATTGGGACTGTTCAGTAGGAGAAGCTTCGTTCAAACCTGCAATGTTGCAGGCGTTGGCTCATCCTGATGATCCTGAGCGCACGCCCAGAAGTAAAGGTGTCCAAGCTGTTGCGCCGTGTCTAAAATTCAAGGCCGGTATTGAATCAGTGCTTTGGAGTCGCATACTTCTTCACATCTATCGGTGTGTTGTAGCGAACATGCGTGTAGTACGTGGTGCGCGTGTCCCCTTCCGGAGTGAAGAACTGCTGCTTCAGTGAGATGGCGCGCGCCGTGTCGATCCATACAAGAACATGGGTAAAAGTCTGCGCGGTTGCAGGATCCTTTGGCGTGAGGTCGAGCTTCACAACAGGCGTGCCGTCCACAGTGTCATTGCCTTGCAGCGCGATGGTCCAGGCGCGTTCCAGGTCTTTGCCGCTGCCGCCAAAGCCCAGCGTCAAAAAGCTTTCCACCCGTGTGCGGTCTTTCCCCGCGTCAAACGGTGTCAGTTTCTTGCTGACCGCGTCGTATAGTGACCCTTTGCCGTTGCCGAAGCGCAGGTACTTGAGGCTGGGCGAGGTGATGACCGCGCCCATCTCCGTGCCTGATTTCGTCTTTAGAAAGTAAGTGGACCCGGTCTGCGTGGTGGTATCGCGAACGACCTTCTCATAAAACTCCCACTTGAGGTCGGCTTCGGCGGATTGAAACTTTGTTGCCGCAGCATCTATCTGCCGTAGTGACTTATCAAGGGCAGGGTCGGTCGCCGCATGCAGGGGAACCGCATGGAAGATGAGCGCCGCGGCGGTGAGCGTCAGATAGATCTGGTGCATGGTGCTCCTTATACTTATTCCTGTTTAGAGACACTTAGTAAGTAGAGGCACCAAGTGGCATGAAGGCGATCTTAGCGGTGTGCCCATACCCTGTAAGTGGTGATGGGGCCATTACTACCGGGCAGCGGCTGGTAGCGTTCAATCAGTACGTCACCGGCAATGGGCTCAATCAGGCGACGTAGTGCCCGGCGTGTTCGCAAGTCGTTCGTAGCACCTTTGACATGGGTCAGACTTTGCTCCACATCGGTTTTGCGCACCTGGTAGACCAGTTCGCCTGAGCCGTCGTTCTCCACCATGATCTGCGAGGGCAACTGATAGACCGGACGGTCTCGAAAATTAATAAAGTGCGGCGTCACAAAGATAAAGAGCAGGATGAGCGTCACCATGACGTCATAATGAAACGACCCACGGTCATAGGTCCAGAACAGGTAGCTGCGAAGTAGCTTCAACATCAGAGCGCCACCTGCTTCCGGATCACTGTCTCGCCGCCCATGTAAGGCTGCAGTACCTCGGGGATGCGGACCGAGCCGTCAGCCTGCTGGTAGTTTTCAAGAATCGCAAGATAGGTACGGCCCACAGCAAGGCCTGAGCCATTCAACGTGTGTAAAAACTCCGCTTTCTTTGCGGCAGCAGGCCGGTAGCGAATATTCGCGCGGCGTGCCTGAAAGCTGCCGAAGTTTGAACAGGACGAAATTTCGCGGTAGAGCGCCTGACCGGGCAACCACACCTCGAGGTCATAGGTTTTCTGTGACGCGAAGCCCATGTCACCCGTGCACAGCAGCATGCGGCGGTAGGGCAGGCCAAGCTGCTCCAGCACGGTTTCGGCGTGGCGGGTAAGAGCTTCGTGTTCGTCCGCGCTACGTTCTGGCGTGGTGAACTTGACCAACTCCACTTTTTGGAACTGGTGCTGGCGAATCATGCCGCGCACGTCGCGACCGTAGCTGCCGGCCTCGCTCCGAAAGCACGGCGTGTAAGCGCACAGGCTGGTCGTCAACTGCTTTTCTTCGAGCGTTTCATCACGGAACAGATTCGTGACAGGAACTTCCGCGGTTGGGATCAGGTAGTGGTCAAAGCCCTCGAACTTCTCACGATCCACGCGGAGGCGGTCTTCGTCGGATGCGGCGTCGGATGCGCCTTCATCTTCTCCAAGCGAGCCGGAAAACGCAGTTTTATCGACGCAGTAAAACAAGTCCTGTTCAAACTTCGGCAGCTGCCCTGTTCCGAAGAGCGACGCAGCGTTGACCATGTAGGGCGGCAGCACCTCGGTGTAGCCATGCTCGCGCGTGTGCAGATCGAGCATGAAGTTCGCAAGTGCCCGCTCCAGCCGCGCGCCCGCGCCAATCTGCACAACGAAACGTGAGCCGGCAATCTTAGCGGCTCTGTTGAAATCAAGAATGCCGAGTTGCTCGCCCAGTTCCCAGTGCGGTTTGGGCGCGAAGGCGAACGTGGGCTGTTCGCCCCAGGTTTTTTCCAGGCTGTTTTCGTGCTCATCCTTTCCGTCAGGTACGGAGGAGTCGGGCAGATTCGGGATAGCGGTCATCATGCTGTGCAGGTCGGCGTCCAGGGCGTCTGCTGTCGCCTGCATGTCTTCCATCCTGTCGCGCAGGACGCGGACTTCGTCGGTCAACTCGGTGGTGTCGCCGCCGGTGCGCTTTAGCTTGCCGATGTCTTCCGACAGGCGGTTGCGGCGCGCTTTGAGCGTTTCGAGTTGCGTGATCGTTTCGCGGCGGCGGCTGTCCAGAACGGGAAAGTTGCCCAGCAGCGCGGCGGGATCGGTGTTGCGGCGCTTGAGTGCGGCTTCCACTTCCGAAAGATTGCTCCGGACGTATGCGAGGTCGAGCATGCGTCCATGGTATCCGGTTTGCCCGCGGGGCGCGGCTGGATGTCTGGATGGCGGCAGACTGCACCATCCTGTTGAACGGGCGTGCAGCGGCGGCGGTAGCATAGAACCATGACGACCTCTCGTTGCTTCGCTGCCGCCGTTCTCTGCGCCGCAGCCGTTCTTGCCACAACGCCGGTCAGTTATGCCGATGCTTACAACGGAAGCCCAAAGCTGGTCATTATGCTGGTGTTCGACCAGTTCCGAGGCGACTACCTCGACCGCTACCGTGCCGACTTCCACGCAAAGAACGGCTGGAACCTTTTCCTGCGCCAGGGCGCGCACTATACGGACTGCTACTTCGACTACGCGAACCTGATTACCGCGGCCGGCCACTCCACCATCGGCACAGGCGCGTATACCGATGGCCACGGCATTGGCCTGAATGAGTGGTGGGAGCCGGGTCCGGACGGCAAGCAGCACCAGGTCACCTCCGTTGAAGACCCGCGATACACCCTGGTAGGCGTACCCAGGGGAACGCCAGATTCGCCCGGCACGTCGCCAAAGAATGAGACTGCCTCCACCCTGGGTGACGAGCTGGTTGTGGCCACGCAGGGCAGGGCACGTGTGTACGGCGTTTCGTTCAAGGACCGGGCGGCGATCCTGACCAGCGGCCACACGCAAAAGGCAGCCTTCTGGACCGACCACGACAGCGGCAACTTTGTCACTTCGACCTACTGGTTAAAGACCATGCCAGCATGGGTCACAACGTTCAACGACGGCAAGCGGCAGGCAGCGGCGCGCAAGGAAGCAGGGATCCCGACCGGCAGCTTCTACGAGAAGGTGGGCCGCACGCCTGCCTCGGTCAGTTACCAGCTGGATTTCGCAAAGGCCCTGATTCAAAACGAACACCTTGGAGCGAACTCTGCCGGTGTGACCGACTTGCTGACGCTCTCCATTTCGTCGACAGATATCCTGGGCCATGCCATGGGGCCGGATTCACCCGAAGAACGCGCCATGATTGACGCCGCGGATGGGCAACTCGACAGCTTTTTTACGTGGCTCGACAGCACCGTGGGTCTTCAGAATGTTGTGGTGACATTTACGGGCGACCACGGTGTTGGACCCACCATTCAGACAGCACAGTCTTACGGCCTGCCTGCACGTAGCCTGAAACCGGCTGATCTGCAGGAGGCCGTGGAGAAGTCGTTGCAACAGCGATTCAAGCCCACCGGCAGCGTGAAATACGTGTTGGGCTACGACCAGCCATGGATCCAGATTGACCCAGCACCATTCACCGCGCAGGGCATCAGCGAAGCAGACGCGGAGAACGCCACGCGTGACGCCATGGAGCAATACCTGGCAGCGCAGGCGAAACTTGAGTCAGCCGCCAGGCCCACGGGCAGTCGTCAGCCGGATCCCGTGCGCACGCAGTTCATCTCTACCATTTCGCAGATGAAAGCCGGTCTGTTGCCTGATACGGACTATGGCCGCCGTGAACTGCACAGCTACACGCCGCGCATGGGTTGGGGCGTCCACTTCAACCTGGGCGCCTACCAGTACGGCGGCTATGCAACGGGCGCGACGCACTACTCTGCCAATTCGTATGATCGCCACGTGCCGCTGGACATGTTCGGCGCGGGTGTGCAGCCGGGCACCTACCACGGCGTGGTCGCACCCGTGGACATTGCCGCCACGCTGGCATCCATGCTGCGAATTAACCGACCCTCCGCGGCGGTGGGCAAGGTGCTCACGGAGGCATTGAAGCCCGACAAGGCACAGGCAGCGCAATGAGTTCATCCACGCCCGACATGCGGGTCAGTATTGCGGGCATCGAGTTACGCTCGCCTGTAATTGCTGCCAGCGGCACCTTCGGCTACGGTGTGGAGTTTGAAGAGATCCTGTCGGTCGATCGCATTGGCGCGTTCATCACCAAGGGCATTTCCTTGAAGCCGATGGATGGCAATGCGATGCCGCGCATCATCGAAACCAAAGGCGGCATGATGAATGCCATTGGCCTGCAGAATGTAGGCGTCGAGGCGTTTGTGCGCGACAAGCTGCCGGGTATACGACGCATGCGTGGCTCGGTCTGCATGGCCAACGTCTTTGGCTTCACCATTGAAGATTGCATCGGTGTGATTGAGCAGTTGAACGACGCGGAAGGCATTGCCATGTACGAGCTGAACGCCAGTTGCCCCAACACAAAACATGGCGGCATGGTCTTTGGCACAGATCCCGAGTCGCTGGGCGAACTGGTGCACCGCTGCCGTGCCGTCTCGAAGCGTCCGATGATGGTGAAGCTGTCACCCAACGTGACCAACATCGCCGGCATGGCTCGAGTGGCGCAGGCCGCGGGTGCTGACGCGGTATCGCTGGTGAACACCTTTTTGTCGCTTGCGATCGACGTGGAAACTCGCAGGCCGCGTATCGCAAACGTGACCGGCGGGCTCAGCGGGCCGGCCATCAAGCCGATCGCGGTGCGCATGGTGTGGCAGGTTGCCGAGGCGGTGAAGATTCCAGTCGTCGGCCTGGGCGGCGTGGTGAAGGCAGAGGACGCGGTGGAGTTCCTGCTGGCCGGCGCGACCGCGGTGCAAGTGGGGACAGCAAGCTATGCGGACCCACGCGCAGCGGAGAAGATTGCTACAGGTCTGGCCAGGTGGTGTGCGTCGCATGGTGTAGAGCGAGTGGGCGACCTCGTTAGCGGTTTGCGCCTTTGAGCTAGTTTGCTTGCTAAACTATGCGCATGAACGGGCGCTACGAAACTGAATCGCGTCGCGAGCAGATTTCCAAGATTTGCCGGGAGTGTAAAGTAGCGCGCCTGTTGGTCTTCGGTTCGGTGCTACGCGATGATTTTGATCCACAGACGAGCGATATCGACTTTCTTGTTGAGTTTTTGCCAGACGGCCACAAGCCTTGGTTGGCCGAGTTCAGCGATCTGAAGTTGGCTCTTGAGGCCATTCTTAGTCGAAAAGTGGATGTGATCTCCGTAACTGCCCGTAAGAATCCATACTTCGTGAGAGCCGTTGATCGCGAAAATGAGCTGCTGTATGCGGCTTGAAGCGGTGCAGCGGCTTACAGGTATCCAATCCGCCGTGGATCTGATCCTGAGTTACACAGCAAACTTTACCGAGCAGGATGATCTGTCTGATGTGCGAATGCGCGATGCTGTCGATCGTCGTCCAGCAATCATTGGAGAGGCGCTAGGCAGATTGGCGACACTGGATGAAGCCATGGCCACCACCTTTCCGGAAGCGCCGCAGATCATCGCCTTACGCAACGTCCGCATTCACGAGTACGGACAGGTCGACGATGCCTTGATCTGGCGTCTCGTTCAACAGGAGATGCCAAGTCTGCTGCAACGAGTCCGCGCAGAGATACGTCGCATTGAGGGCGCAGAAGGATGAGTCAGACAATCAAGCGCGCGTTGTTGAGCGTGACCGACAAAACGGGCCTGCTGCCCTTCGCTCAACGGCTGCACGCCCTAGGCGTGCAGCTGGTTTCGACCGGCGGCACGGCAAGGGCGCTGCGCGATGGCGGCCTGCCCGTGCGCGACATCAGCGACCTGACCGGCTTTCCCGAGATGCTGGATGGCCGGGTAAAGACGCTGCACCCCAAGGTACATGGCGGCATCCTGCACATCCGTTCCAACGCGGAGCATGTTGCCGCGGTCGCGGAACATGCGATCGAGCCCATCGACATGGTCGTGGTGAATCTCTACGCCTTTGAGCAGACCGCGAACAAGCCTGGCGCGCACTTTGCGGAGATCATCGAAAACATCGACATCGGCGGCCCCAGCATGGTGCGGTCCGCGGCGAAGAACTTCGCCGATGTAGCCATAGTGACCTCTGCGGCCGACTATGAGACTGTAGTGGCCGAAATGGAAACCGGCAGTGGTGCATTGTCACTGGCCACGCGGTGGCGGCTGGCAAAGGCTGCGTTTGCCACGACTGCCGCGTACGACACGGCTATTGCGAACGCGTTGGAACGCCTGCAGGCGCCGAATGGAATCGAGGCGCAACCTGCCAGCTTCAGCGACACAGCCTTACCGGCGTCACTGCGAATGAACCTGCCGCTCAAGGGAACGCTGCGATATGGCGAGAATCCGCACCAGTCCGCGGCTGTCTACACTGACGGCTCCGCCACGGGCATTGCGAATGCCAAACAACTGCAGGGCAAGGAGCTCTCGTTCAACAACCTGGTCGACCTGGACGCATGCTGGGAACTGACCAGCGAGTTTTCAGAGACCGCGGTCGCAATCATCAAGCACACCAATCCGTGCGGTGTGGCTACCGGCGACACGGTCCTGGATGCCTACCGCAACGCGCTGGCGGCTGACCCGGTGTCTGCCTTTGGTGGCGTGATCGGCATCAATCGCGAGGTCGATGGTGCCGCGGCGGAAGAGATTGTGAAGCTGTTCGTTGAGGCGATCGTTGCACCCTCGTTCACGCCGGAAGCGCTCGAGCGTTTTTCCGCGAAAAAGAATCTCCGTCTGCTGCAAATTGAACCGGCAAAGCCGGCCCGTGCTCTAAAGCAGATCTCCGGCGGCATGCTGCTGCAGGATGCGGATCGTGGTTCGCTCGCGAAAGTTTCGTTACAGGTTGTCACATCGCGGCAGCCGACCGAAGCAGAGAAGATTGCGTTGCGCTTCGCCTGGACGGTCTGCAAGCACGTCAAATCCAACGCAATCGTCTACGCGCGAACGCACGAGGGCCACGGGCAAAGTGTCGGCATCGGGGCCGGCCAGATGAGCCGGGTAGATGCAGCACGATTCGGCGCGATGAAGGCAGTTCTGTCACTTGCGGGGAGCGTAGCCGCTTCTGACGCGTTCTTTCCCTTTGCGGATGGCCTTGAGACGGTGGCCGCGGCCGGTGCCACCGCCGTCATTCAACCAGGCGGCAGCGTGCGGGATGCCGAGGTGATCGCAGCCGCGGACCGCCTTGGCATCGCCATGATCTTTACCGGTATGAGACACTTCCGCCACGGGTAGCACACAGCGGCATCCACTGCCGCCCGTTCTTCGTCTAATCTGTGCACACAATCTGTGAGCCTGGTCGCGTAAGCGAAGCGGACACCAGGCAGAAGGAATGGTTCTTCTGATGATCGGTTCGCAGAACGCAGCTGGCGTCCTCCCACCCCGTAGTTTCCTGTTCCGCTTTCCCCTTGCGCTTGCCCTGGCTGCTGTTGCAGCAATCCCTGCTGCTGCTCAAAAGAATCAACCTTTGGCGCAGCCGCCTCAGGTGGTTGTACCCTCTACGACCGGCGCCGGCGCGGCCTACTATCACTACGGCCTGGCCCATATCTACGAGGAACTTGCGACCACACAAGGCCGGTCCGACTATGCAACGCAAGCGGTCGAGCAATACAAGCTTGCCCTGAACGCTGACCCGAACTCGACCTACCTGCAGGATGGCCTGGCCGATCTCTATTTCAAGCTCGGTCGCATCCGCGAGGCCGTCGAAGTAGCTCAGGAGCAGGTCAAGAAAAACGCGGCAGATCTTGGCGCGCACCGCCTGCTGGCACGCATCTATTACCGTTCCCTGGGTGACGCGCAGAGCGGTGCACAGGCGCAGATGGTGCAGCTCGCCACGGGTGAGTACGAGACCCTCATCAAGCTGGAGCCGAATGTCGCAGAGAATCACCTGCTGCTGGGTCAGCTGTATGAGGTAAACCACGACTCCGCCAAGGCAGAAGCGCAGTTCAAGGCCGCTCAGGGACTCGATAACGGCTCCGAAGAGTCGATGCTGAACCTGGCGCGCCTGTACAGCGAGCAGGGCGACACCCAGCGCGTAATTTCTACCCTGACAGCGGTCCCCGTGGCAGAGCGGTCGGTGCGCATGGAACTTGCCATTGGTGCGAGCTATGACCAGCTGCACAAGCCGAAGGACGCCGCTGCCGCTTACCGGCGTGCACTTGACATTGAAGGCGATAACCGGGATGCGCAGCGTGGCCTCGCCAACGCCTTGCTGGCTTCCGACAAGCTGGAAGACGCACTCAAGTCGTACAACGAAATTGTGGCGGCAGAACCGCAGGATGCACAGAGCTACATCAAGATCTCGGAGATTCAGCGCCGTCAGGGTCACTATGACATCGCATTGGCAACCCTGAAAAAGGCCAAAACACTGGTGCCGGACTCAGAGGAGTTGATCTTCAACGAGGCGCTGCTATACGACGCGCTGGGCCGTTACGCGGATGCGGAGCAGTCGCTCAAGGGCGTCCTGGGTTCTTCCACCAAGGCTGACGGCAAGTATACCGATAGCGAGCGCAACAACCGGGCGATCTTTTTGGATCGTCTTGCGCTGCTGTATCGCGAACAGAACAAGACCGCCGAGGCAGTTGATACATACAAGCAAATTGCGGCGCTTGGGGGCGACCTGAGAAGCCGTGGCATCGGCGGCCAGGTGGATGCCTACCGCGATGCACACGAATGGAACAAGGCTGCCGCCGTGGCTGAGACGGCTGCGAAAGATGCTCCCACAGACCGTGATGCCCAGATACTGTATGCCGGCCAGTTGGCTGACACTGGTAAGCCGGATGAGGGAATTGCGCTGTTACAGAAGCAGTTGAACGGCAAAGCAGAAGATCGCGTCACCTACCTTACGCTTGCGCAGGCCTATATACGCCTGCGCCGTTGGAATGATGCGAATGGTGCGTTGGACAAGGCGGAAAACTTCTCGGGTAAGCAGGATGACAAGGTGTACCTGTACTTTCTGAGGGGCACCATTGATGACAAGGAAAACAAGAAGGACGAGGCAGAAGTCTGGCTGCGTAAAGTGCTGGATATCGACGCCAACAATGCGCAGACGCTAAACTATCTCGCCTATATGTACGCCGAGCGCGGCATCAAGTTGCCGGAAGCGCTAACCATGATCAAGAAGGCTGTTGAACTGGACCCGCAGAATTACGCCTACCTCGATACCGAGGGCTGGGTTTATTTCAAGTCGGGCGAATACGCACTCTCTGAAACGCTGCTGCAGAAGGCTGTCGAACGCAACGCCACGGACCCTACCGTTCATGATCACCTTGGCCAGGCCATGGAAAGACAAGGCAAGCTGAAGCCCGCAGTCACACAGTGGGAGCGTGCGCTGGTGGAGTACAACCGGTCCCTGCCCGCGGATATAGAGCAGGAGGATGTGGCAAAGCTGCACAAACGGCTAGATTCCGCGCGTGTAAAGCTTGCAAAGAACGCCCAGAGCAGTAAGGTGACGCCGTAGGTAGCCTGGCTACAACCCAATACCCTTTGGACCTGAGCGGCTGCAGTGTACGAGGGGTCGAGGAGCGCCTGCTTTCTGTGCGACCCTGGGCTGAAGCAGATGAGCCGCGAACACCCGGCTTTGCACGCGACCGAGGACGCATTGTGCAGGCACGTGCCTTTCGGCGCCTGGCCGGTAAGACGCAGGTGTTTACCAGCCGCGACTCAGATCATTTCCGCTCACGCCTTACACACACCATGGAGGTGGTGCAGATTGCACGCGACGTCGCGCGTGCGCTGTCGCTCAATGAAGAGCTGGTGGAGGCGCTTGCACTGGTTCATGATATCGGCCACCCACCCTTCGGCCATGCCGGGGAACGCGCCCTGGACCTGTGCCTGCATCAGCATGGGCTGCGCTTTGATCACAACCTTCACGCCCTTCGCATCGTGGAGCATTTCGAAGACCGGTATGCGGCGCATCGCGGCTTGAACCTGACGCTGGGCGTCCGCGAAGGCATCATCAAGCACTCGCGCGACTACCTGTCGGCGGAGCACCCGTTGCTGTCGGCATACCTGCTGGACCAGCGACCGCCGCTGGAGGCGCAGATCATTGATCTGGCCGATGAGATCGCGTATCTGACGGCAGATTTGGATGACGGCGTGGAGTCGGGCCTGCTTGAGATCGACCATATCTGCGCGCATATCGACATCATGGGCCGGGCTTACCAGCGTGTCGCGCAGGAGCATGCGGGCGTGGAGCAAAAGTTCCTGTTCCACGAGGCTTTGCAGGTCATGCAGCGGGATTTGACCTTTGACCTGATCGCGAACACAGCGCGCAACGTGGCAAAATTTGGCCTGAGCACGGTACAGCAGGTGCGCGATTGTCCAACGCGTGTGGCCACTTTCTCGGACGCGTGTGAGCAGCAACGCCGTGAAGAAAAGGCCTACCTTTACCGCGTGTTGTATACCTGTCCCACGCTGGATGCAGAGCACGACAAAGCAGGCAATGTGGTGACCACTTTGTTCGACTTCTACATGATGGGTCCTTCACGCCTGCCCGCTGGCTACGTGGAAGAGAGTGCAACGGAAGGTTTGCCTCGCGTGGTCGCCGACTACATCGCCGGCATGACAGACAGCTACATTCTGCAGCAGTTCTGGGTAGCTTCCAAGTCGCTGCGTTAAACGTCTTCTTTGCTCGTGAGCAGTGCGAATGATCGGTGCATTGTGCACGCCAGGTACTGAGCGCCTGCACTATTGAAATGCCAGCGGACTGACGCCATTGAAGACTGCTTTACTGAGCTCTTTTCGGAAGGGTGTGGCGAAAGCTGCAAGGTACGCTGCACAAGCTACTTGTCTAACCCACCCTCGCAGGACCTGGCATGGCGGCCTCTGCGGCGGTAGCGAAGGCTTTCGTCATTACGTACGCGTAGCAGCGGTTCTCCCTGCTGCGCGATGTCCCTTGCACACTGCAGCGCGCGTTCCACTGCATCACCGTCGATGTGGCGTTCTGCCGGTTTCCGCACATGCCGGTACCAGACGTCTTTAAAAGCAAAGTCCAGACACACTCGCTTGAAGCAATGGTCCAGTTGCAGCGGCCAGTGATTTTGTTTTGCGAGCGCGGGCAACACCTGTTCGGTCAGCTGTTTCCACTCGGCAATTTGCGCGTCGCGCGATGGCATCTGGCCAATCACACCCGCGTCCCTGATTCCGGTGCCCACAATACTCCTGCCCAAAGAAAGAAAATGGGGAAGAACTCCAGGGTATAGCGTTGCTCCGCGTTGTCTAGTGTCATGAGTAGCGCGCAACGGAGCAAAATGTAAGCCAGCATGGAGAGCACAAGTCTCCGTTCCTGTTGTCGAACGCGGCGAAAGCCTGCCACTGCAGCAGCCAGATAGGCAAGGTTCAGCGCCGCGTAGCACCAGGCGAAGGCAGTCTGCCGGCGATGCAGACGGTACTGCCACCATCGCTCTGCCACTGGCAGCATCTCCGTGCGTGGGTGCAGCAACATGTTGAGCAGTCGCCCCAGAGGCAGTAGCAGGTAGGTTCGGATGGGGTGCGCCTGCGTGCGCTGCACTGCAAGCGCGGCAAACTGTTTTTCCACGGCAGGATTCAGGCGGTTAGTCTGCGCCGTCAGTTGCAGCAGATCAGCAACATGTCTTCGCTCTTCGAGCGAATCGAAGGCGCGGTCCGGCAGGTCAGCCGTCGCCACAGTCTCTTCCGGGTACTTCCAGTATGCGTCCTGTGTCGAGCTGAAATCGACTGCCCAGGTGCGGTACCAGTGCTGAAAACCGCGTGACGGCACTTCACCGGGATCGTTCGCCAGCTTCGGCGCAAGCGGCTGAAAGACGTGGAACGTGTGCAGGTTATGCAGCGTCCATGGAACAAACGGCACCGCCGCAATTGCAAGGCACGTCACCACCGGCAGCATGCGATGCTTGAAGCTTGCACCGTCACGCTTTCCGAAGAAGAGTACAGGCAGGACTGCAAGTGCAAGCAGGCCCTGATCCGGTCGAAGCAGAACTCCGCAGGAGAGCGCCGAAGCAACGGCCACCAATCTCCCGGTGGAGGGGCCTGCCAGCCAGAGCTGTAGGAGTAGAAATGCGAGCGCAAGAAAGAACAGCGTAAACGTTTCCGTCAGTGGCACCGCTGTGTAGTTCGCCGTAAAAGGGCATAGGCAGCCGAGTGCCAGGGTCGCGATAGCGGCACGTCGGCCAAACATGCGTGCTGCGATGCACGCGGCCAGCCAGCACGTCACCAGGTCCGCGGTAACCTGCAGCCACAACACGGGTAAAAAGCCGCGCAGCGTTCCAGGGTCCGCCTGCAAGAACCGGTCAAAGGCCCAAGCCAGTGCAGCAAGAATGGCTGGGTACCCGGGCAAGCGGATCAGCGTCGGCCGCGGTGCCGCATCGGTGGACAGACCGTAAACGTGTTCATGCAGCCAGTTCTGCGCGATGTCCTGGTACAGGAACGAATCACCCGCAAGGAACGCGTGCCGCCGCAGAAAGAAGATGCGAAGCAACAATCCTGCAAACAGCAGCGTCTTCGCAACAAAGTCCAGGCGAAATGCATTCGCTTCCGCGGCGGGAGGTGCAGGGTCGTTCTTCATTGCGGAAGCCGGTGGCATCGACTTGCATGATACCGGCGCGTTGCGGCCTGGTGTGCGAGCGAGCCGCTTTAGCGTTGCCCGACAGGTACAGGTACGATACGGAAGAGCATGCCGGACCAGTCCACGAAGCCGATTTTCTATGACGAGAAGAAGCGCCGCTGGAAGCGGCTGCGGCGCACGCTCGATATTTCGGCGGCAGTTGGCCTGTTGCTCTTCATCATGTTTGTGCTGGGTGTGCTGCGCATGCGGCCGCTGCCGCAGTTGCTGCTTCAGCAGCCCAGGCACAACTTCCGCGCGCTCAGCAATCTGCCAACGCCGGATGAGAAGGCTCGCAAAGTACGGTCAGCGCACCGCCGCACCGATCGCAAGCCGTCGGATGTGCCGCTGAACGAAGATGAGGGCCTGCGCGCGGCGTACTACGTCAACGACGATCCTGCCAGTTACAGTTCCCTGAAGCAGCACGTGAAGCTGATCGATCTCCTGTTTCCAGAGTGGCTGCATGTGATTGCGCCGGACGGCCACCTGACGTCGTACACCACGGATTACCGGCCTTTTGATGTGGTGGACCGCGCGGGTGTGCACCCCGTAGATATTGAAAATAAGGTGCAGCGCACCATCGCAGAATCAGGTGCCAACACCGAGATCTTTCCGTTGGTCAACAACTACGACACCGTCAGAAACGCCTTTATGCCAGAGGTTGGCGTGTTTTTGCAGGACCCGGCAGCACGGCAACGTTTTCAGGATCAGGTTGTGCGGTTCCTGGCCTCCAACAGCCGCTATCACGGTCTTTCGCTCGACTTTGAGGAGATACCTGCCGCGGCTCAGCCCGCCTACCGGCAGCTAATTGCGTCGATGTACGCGCAAATGCATGCCAAGGGTCTGAAGCTCTATATCAATACCCCTGTGGGGGACGATGACTGGGACCTGAAGTTCATGGCAGCGAACTCCGACGGATTGTTGCTGATGAACTATGACCAGCACGAGACCGACAGCGGTCCCGGCCCCATTGCCCCGGAAGACTGGTTTGTCGCCAACCTGCAGAGGATCTTAAAAGAGGTGCCCAAAGAGAAGCTGATCTGCGCCATCGGCAGCTACGGCTACGACTGGACGATGACCCTGCCACCGGCATCTGCTCCATTGAAGAAGGGGGCGCGTGCGAAGAAGCAGCCGGCCTTTGTGCCAAAGGTAGTGCACACAGATAACATGTCGACCCAGGCGGTGTGGCAGGCCGCAGTTGATTCCGGCTCGGAAGTCGACCTTGATGACGCCTCGCGCAATCCGCATTTCTCTTACGACGATGAAGACAATCACGTTCGCCATGAAGTGTGGTTTCTGGATGCGGTCACCACGCTGAATGAAATGCGTGCAGCGCGCCGCCTCGGCCTGCAAACCTTTGCGCTGTGGCGACTAGGCAGTGAAGACCAGTCCATGTGGAAGATCTGGGACCAGCCGGTCAAGGCGAATCCGCTTAAGGACCTGGCCGATGTGCCGCCTGGTTGGGATTTGGATATTGAGGGCAGCGGCGACATCATGCACGTCTCCGGCAGCGCTGCGAACGGTCATCGCACTGTCACCGTTGATGACGCCAAGTTGATCGACTCAGAGGCGATGACCAGCTACCCGCGTACTTACACGGTGAACTATTTCGGCTATCACCCAAAGAAGGTGGCGCTGTCGTTCGATGATGGTCCCGATCCTGAATGGACGCCGAAGATTCTTGATGTGCTGAAACAGCTGAACGTGAAAGGCACCTTCTTCATGATTGGCGAAGAGGCTGAGAACAACGTCGGCGTTATGCAGCGCGTGTACCGAGAGGGTCACGAGGTCGGCAACCATACCTTCACCCATCCCGACATCAGCGCCATCGGCAACCGTGAAATCGATCTGCAGATGAACCTGACGGAGCGACTGTTCGCAGCCAAGCTGGGTGTACAGCCCATCTATTTTCGACCGCCCTACGACATCGACGAAGAGCCCGACACCAGCGATCAGGCTGAGCCCGTAGAGCGTGTGCAGCAGCGCGGCTACGTCGTCATCGGCAACAAGGTGGATACGCACGACTGGGAGGAGCGTCCGCGAAAGACACCGCGGATGATTGTCGATTCCATTCTGCAGCAGCTTGCCGATATGAAGAATCGCCCTGACAAAGCCGGTTCAGTGATCCTGATGCACGACGGTGGCGGCGACCGCTCCGTCACGGTGGCCGCACTGCCGTTGCTGGTTACGACCCTCCGCGCGCAGGGCTACGAGTTTGTGCCCGTTCACGAGCTGATGGGCAAGACGCGCGAGCAGGTCATGCCACAACTTACCGGTCGCCAGAAGTGGCTTGCGGTGATCGATTCAATTGCGTTCTTTGGCCTGTCCACCTTCAATCACTTTGTCGTTGCCGTGTTCTTTGTCGGTGACATTCTGATGAGTGGCCGGCTCATCATCATCGGCCTGTTCGCCATCATTGACCGCTTTCGCAAGCGCAAAAACTTTGCGGATGAGGACTACCAGCCGCGTGTCGCCGTGCTCATTCCCGCGTACAACGAAGAGAAGGTGATCGTCCGTACCATCCGCTCCGTTATGATGTCGAACTACAAGAACCTGCACATCATCGTGATCGACGACGGCTCAAAAGATCGCACGGCAGAGGTCGCGCGCGAGGCTTACCCTGCTGATATCGAGAGTGGCCGCCTGACCGTGCTGAAGAAAGAGAACGCGGGCAAGGCAGAGGCGCTCAATTTCGCACTGCAGGGCTATGTGCATGAGGAGATCTACGTCGGCATCGACGCCGACACAGTCATTGCGCACGATGCAATTTCGCGGCTGGTGCCGCACTTTGCCGACCCAAAGATCGGCGCTGTGGCGGGCAACGCCAAAGTGGGGAACCGGGTGAACCTTTGGACCCGTTGGCAGGCGCTGGAGTACATCACCAGTCAAAACTTCGAGCGGCGGGCGATGGACTTGTTTGGCACGGTGATCGTGGTGCCTGGTGCCATTGGCGCGTGGCGTACAGCGGCTGTACACGCGGGCGGTGGCTATCACTCCAACACAGTGGCAGAGGATGCTGACCTGACCATGATCCTGCTGGAGCAGGGCCTTGAAGTGATCTACGAAGACCGCGCGCTTGCGTTTACTGAGGCTCCTATTAACATGAATGGTCTCATGCGGCAGCGCTTCCGCTGGTCGTTCGGAATCATGCAGGCGGTCTTCAAGCACCTGGGTGCGATCACCAGGCGGCGTGCCATGGGCCTGTTCGCTCTGCCCAACATCATCGTCTTCCAGATCCTGTTGCCCTTGGTCTCGCCGCTGATCGACCTGATGTTTGTCTTCAGCTTTTTCAAGTTCCTGTATGACCGGCACTTCCATCCAGAGTCGGCAAGCTCTGCAAGTTTCGTAAAGCTGCTCTACTTCTTTCTGGCTTTCATGCTGATCGACTTTGCTGCCTCCGCGCTTGCCTTTATGCTCGAACGCAAGCATCCCGCCAGCAAGGGCGACGCGTGGCTGCTGGTCCACATCTGGATTCAACGCTTCAGTTACCGGCAAGTATTCAGCGTAGTCCTGTTCAAGACGGTGAAGCGCGTCATCGACGGCAGGCCCTTCTCGTGGGACAAGCTGGAACGCACCGCAACGATGAGTAAAGCGACCGATCAGATGCTGGATGGGGCACCCTCGCCGAAGTAGAAAGAAGCGGAGTGCTGCTAATCCTGTCATGCCGAGCGAAGTCGAGGAACCTGCTTTCGCGCGCGCCTTTGGCACACAAATCAGGTCCTTTGACTGCCCACTGCGTGCTCTGCTCAGGATGACGAACATTGCGGGTCCGCGAAGACAAGCCGAAAGCAGCAGAGTCAACGTATAGCGGTAAACTTCTCCCATGGCTATGAACGCGACCCCAAACCTGCACGACACCGTCCCGGAAGACATCGATCCCAGCCAGACGCAGTTCAAGCTGCCGGTCTTCCGCAACGAGCCGTTTCGCGACTTCACCGGCTCCGACACCAAGGCCGGGATGAAGGAAGCGCTGCGCGTCGTCGAGCATGAACTTGGGCGCGAGTACCCGCTGATCCTAGGCGGGGAACGGGTCAATGCCAAAGAGAAGATCACCTCGACCAACCCGGCGAAGCCCGCGCAGGTCATCGGCATCCACCCGGAAGCGGAGCTGCAGCACGTGGAGCAGGCCGTTGCCGCCGCAGACAAGGCCTTCCGGTTCTGGAGCCGCGTGCCCGTTGCAACACGCGTCAAGCTGCTGCTGGATGTGTCGCAGCTGGTGCAGGAACGCAGGCTGGAACTGTGCGCGTGGCTGACCTATGAGGTGGGCAAGAACTGGGCCGAGGCTGACGCTGACGTGGCCGAATGCATCGACTTCCTCGAGTTCTACGCGCGTGAAGCGCTCCGGCTGGACGGCGCGACCACGCCCATCCAGTTCCCGGGCGAGCGCAACACGCTGCGCTACCTGCCGCTGGGCGTGGGCGCGGTCATCCCGCCGTGGAATTTTCCGCTGGCCATCATGGCCGGCATGACCATGGCCGCCGTGGTCGCGGGTAACACCGTCGTGCTGAAGCCATCTGTGGACGCGCCCACCATCGCGGCACGCTTCTTCATGCTGCTGGAAGAGGCAGGCATGCCCGAGGGCGTGGTGAACCTGTGCCAGGGCTCCGGTGACCTGGCGGGCACGTCGCTGGTGTCGCACCCGAAGGTGCGCTTTATTGCGTTCACCGGCTCCAAGCGCGTCGGCCTCATCGTGCATGAGACTGCCGCGAAGACGCAGCCGGGCCAGCACTTCATTAAGCGCACAGTGCTTGAAATGGGCGGCAAGGACGCCATTATCGTCGATGCGGATGCGGACATCGACGCAGCCGTGGAAGGTGTGGCGGCGTCGGCCTTCGGCTTCAACGGGCAGAAGTGTTCGGCCTGTTCACGTGTCATTGTGGACGCGCATCTGTACGACAGCTTCTGCGATCTGTTGGTTGAGCGCGTCGAGAAGATCAAGGTGGGTGATCCGGTTGCCAACTTTGCCGCGGGTCCGGTCATCAACAAGGTCGCGTATGACCGCGTAATGCAGTACATCGCTCTGGGCCGCTCGGAAGGCCGTCTGCTCACGGGCGGGGAAGCCGTCGAAATCGAGACCGGCGGGTATTACATCGCGCCGACGGTGGTCGCCGATGTGGCGCCGACGGCGCGGACCATTCTTGCCGACATCGCGCCGGATTCGCGCATTGCACAGGAAGAGATCTTCGGGCCGGTGCTTGCCATCCTCAAGTCGACCAGCTTTCAAGAAGCGCTCGACATCGCCAACGGCACGGAGTACGGCCTGACCGGAGCTATCTACTCCAACTCGAGCGAACGGCTAAACACAGCACGCGATGAGTTCCACGTGGGCAACCTCTACCTGAACCGCAAATGCACGGGAGCCATGGTGGGCGCGCACCCGTTCGGTGGCTTCAACATGAGCGGTACCGACAGCAAGGCGGGCGGAGCGGACTACCTGCTGCTGTTTACCCAGGCGAAATCCATTGCGGAGAAAATCGGCGCGCTGGACGAGAGCGACCAGATGCGGAAGCCCAACGGCGTTTAGACCTGGGCCGCGCGCTCAGGCACGGTGTCTGCAGCGCGTGCCGCGGCTTCGGCAAGGGTGCGGTGGTGCAGCGTGAACAGGGCCAGTTCCAGGCGGTCGCTTGATCCTGTTTTGTCGTAAATCGAGCGCAGATAGTTTTTCACCACCTGTTCCGTTGTGCCGATTTCGCTTGCGATCTGACGGTTCTTGCAGCCCTGCACAACAAATCCGATAATCTGCAGTTCGCGTGCCGATAGTACTTCCCGCATACGGTCGCCTACGCTGTCTGTGATGCTTCCGGCGCTGTTCAGCACGCGCTCTCCGTTGCTGACGCTGCGCACGCAGTCCAGCAGTTCGTCCGCGGATGTCTGCCGTGTCAGCAGGCCGTCGAGCCGTCGCATGATCGTGTTTGGCGGCTTGACGTTTGTCTCTGTCATCAGGATGACCCGGGTCGCAACGACATGCGTCGCGGCCAGCAGGCGGTCCATGTCCGCGCCAAGGGAATGAGCAAGAATCAGGAGGCAGGACCGCGATGCCGCAACCAGCTCCAGCAGGGAGTGGGGATCGCTGCACTGGCCCAGCAGGGTGATGTCGTCCTGACCGGAAAGAACGCGGGCGATGCCGGCTCGGAAAATGGCCTGATCGTCAGCCAGCAGGATACGGGTAAGGCTTGCGACGCGTGCTCGCTTCGGTGGATACATTGGTTTGGGGAAAGGCATGGTAAGTGCGCCGACCCTTCGAGTATGCAACAGAACGTGCGCTTTCTGGTTGAGAATGAATCAACGAAGCAACGTGGTACATCGAAAACTGGTGTGGACTCCCTTTTTTGGGGAACACCGGGGAACAGGCTGGCAGTATGGCACGACCGATTTTGTTTGCGGTGGATGACGATATCAGCGTACTGGAAGCTGTTGTGCAGGATCTCCGCCGCAAGTACGCCAAGGATTACCGCATTGTGCGAGCTGCGTCTGGACAAGCTGCCCTGGACACCTGTACCCAGCTGAAAGACCGTGGCGATGCCGTGGCCCTCTTTCTTTCAGACCAGCGCATGCCGGGCATGACGGGCGTT
>CAXTFT010000017.1:0-33875 GCA_964243585.1 uncultured Terriglobus sp. | reverse complement strand
CACATACTTTGCCAGCGATTCTGCAATGGGGACCTGCCGCACAAGCTGCTGGAAGTCGAGCAGTTCTTCCGCGTTCGTAACCGAGACGATTTTCGGCGTGCGCGTCGCCGTCGTCATGTCCACGACCTTCAATTCATCTTCGGGACTCAGGTCATCGAGGATGGAGTTAAACAGGAAGCGATCGAGTTGCGCCTCCGGCAGCGGATAAGTGCCTTCGAGCTCGATGGGGTTCTGCGTTGCGAGCACGAAGAAAGGAGCAGGCAGCTGGTACACGTGACCGCGCACGGTGCACGAACGCTCCTGCATGGCTTCCAGCAGAGCGGCCTGCGTCTTTGGCGGTGTGCGATTGATTTCGTCGGCGAGGACGAGATTGCCGAAGATAGGCCCGTGTACGAAAGTCCACTTGCGATGCCCGCTGACCGCGTCTTCCTCAATGATGTCGGTGCCTGTGATGTCAGAGGGCATTAGATCGGGCGTGAATTGAATCCGTCGGAACTGCAGGCCGAGAGCATCCGAAACCGTGCGCACCATCAAGGTCTTCGCCGTCCCTGGCATGCCTGTTAACAGGACGTGGCCCCCGACAAACAGCGCGATCAGCACCTGATCCAGCACCTCATCCTGCCCGACAATCACCTCGCGCACCTGCCGCACGATGTTTTCGCGAACCGTATGGAAGCGCTCGATGCGCGCCTGGAGTTGTGCCGCGTCCGGCTGAAGATCGGTAAACGTGCCCATGCTTCGTATGTCCTCTCAGTTTGCGTTCGCCGCGCCTTGTTTTAGTTGCAGCAGGAGTTTCTGCGCGGGACGGTAGTCAGGAGCGGCTTCCAGCGCCACCAGCACGCTCTCCTCTGCCTTGTCACGCTGACCCGCTGCAAGGTAGGCCTGCGCGAGCTTGTATTGCGCACCCGCCTTATCCAGCGGAGCGGATGCCACAACGGCCCTGTACTCGCGAATGGCACCGTCAAACTGCTTCTGCATCAGCAGCAGGTCACCAAGCCTTCCGTGCAGGTCCGCGTCCTTGACGGGGTAGATGTAGAGCACGCGAGTGAGCGTGGCGGCAGCAGCAACACCGTCTCCCGCTGCATCTTCCAGCGAGGCAAGACGCTTCAACAACGCGGGTTGTGATCCACCCTGCCGTTCGTACTGCTGCAGTGCCATTGCTTCTGCCTTGCTGTCACCCTTGCTCTTGTGTGCATCGGCCAGCAACTCATAGGCGTTGGCATCGGCGGTGTACTCCGGGTACATCGCGATAACAGCCGGTGCCTGCGCAGTGACAACGTCATAGTGCTTCGCCTGTGATGCTGAGACCAGGGCCTTCAGCTTGCCGCGCCACTCGTCGAAATGCGCAGCCTCTGCACCGTATTGTCTGCCGAGCCATACAAGGTACTGCTTGTCAAAAGCTTCCGGCGCCAGATGTAGATTGCTCTGAATGGCTTCTGCCGTAGGCTTCTGCGCAGCGTAGGAATGCACCATGTCCAGCAGCTTATCTTCGCCCCAGGTGTCACTGATGTAGTCGCAGATACTGCCTGCCTGGAAATACGACACGATCACCTGCTGCGGATAGTCAGGAAAGACAAAGCCTCGATCAAGTTTGAGAATGGGCAGCAACTTCTTATCGCGTATGGCGAGCAACACGTCAGGGGTCACGCGGTCGGCCCACTCGCGTGCATGATGGCCTTCCTCATGCACGGCCAAACCTTCGGTAAACCATCGCGGCACACGCTGATTGGTGGCGGTGATGATGAAGACGTGACTCATCTCATGCCACAGGGTCGCGCCCCAGTTGAAGTCACCGGGCTTGCGGCCACTGGGACTGTCCATCGCAACGACCTGCCCGAAGGTCACGCCCAGCGCGCCCAACCCGGGCATGCCCATGGTGCGCACCGCGAAATCCTCGTGGTTGGGATAGAACTCCACCTGCACGGGGCCAGCCAGGGTCATGCCGTACTTCTTTGAGTAAGTGGACAGGATCGTTTGTAATTCGTCCTGCACATAGGGCAGCAATAACTCGTTTTCTTTCTTATCCAGTTTGATGACCGTGGAGGTTTGCCTTGCCGTGTCGAAATTTTTATAACTATCCAGCAGCCTAAGGCTATTGACTGTGGCAGGGTTGCGGTAGCCGTTGTTGTAGGCCAACTTCAATTCCTTCAATGGCTCGTCTTCCTTGCCTAAGCGCATCAGTTCCACACCCAGCGCTGCGTGCGCAGACCACAAATCCGGTTCGGCTTCGATCGCTTTACGGTCGTAAGCAGCGGAGTCGGTAAAGCGGTAGTGCAGTTCCAAATGGTGCGCCACCTGCTGATAGCCTTCGCCATAGTGCGGGTTGACGGCTGCGATCTTTGCAAACCACGTATCCGGTGAACGGTCCGCAATCAGCTCCAGTGCAGCATGAACAGCCATCGCGCCTAACGCGTCCGCATTCAACGCAAGCGCCTTGTCTGCTTCTGTCGCTGCCAATTCGCGGTTATCGTTTTCAAGCGCGATCCTTGCCGCAAGTTCGTGTGCAGCAGCCAGCGTGGGATCGAGCAACTCTGCTTTCGCAAGGTACTCGCTCGCCTTACCGTCGTACTCCTCCGCGGAAACGGTCGCCAGCCCCAGGTATGCCGCTGCGCTGTTTGCATCTTTTGTTAGGGCTTCTCGGAACAGGTTCACGGCTTCCGGATTGTTAAAGCGTTCGTGAAACAACATTGCCCAACGCACCTTGTACATGGCAGGGCCGTCTGCCGGCTGTGTTGCGGCGCGAAAGCTGTCATTGGCCGCCTGCCAGTCTTCCAGTCCCCAGAAGCCTTCGGCGCGTGCATACGCCTCGCTGCTGCGTGTCAGTTGCGTGAAGCATGTTTCGGCCTGCGCTCGCTGACCATGCTTCCGCAATGTCCAGCAGGCCTGGGGCTCAACAGCGTGCGCCGCAGAAACCAGCAACAGCGCGGCAGCACTACATATGAGAGCGGGACGGATCATTTGTCGAGCTCCTCCTGTACCTGCGCCAGTCGCAACAGCGCGGCTGTAAGCTGCCGTTTGTAATCGCCGGGATCCATCGCGGCTTTGCCGTACTTCAACGCATCGATCTTTTGCTCGAGGTCTTCCTTCTTCGCGAGCAGCGCCTGTTTTGCAGGGTCACTCGCCGCCTTTTGCCCGGCGCCGAAACGCAGAATGGTGAAGCTGCTTAACGACTGGCCCTGTCCGTTGCCTGCCTCGCGCACCGGGTCGCCCCTGCCAATGTCGTCGAAGACGGCGTGTTCGGTTGCAAGCCGCTTCTGCGAATCGTAAAAGGTCGCGGTTTTCTTTGCCGCATATAGAAACGCTTCCATCGCTGAAAGCGACTCGTTTTTGTCCGTGTCAGCTGTTGGATCCTGCAGTGCTTCCACCCAGAAACGACCAAACACGGTTGCGTTCTTCTCCGTGCCGGCCTTGGTTGCTGCAATGACAGCGCGTCCGCCGCGCTCCAGCGCAGAAACAGCGCCGCCACTTGCACTGGTGGTATCCACGACAAGTTGACGCCGCGCCGGAACACGATCACACAAGGTGGCTAAGTCCGCGGCGGAAATATCGGGGCCTACCAGGTTGAACTTGTACTCCGTTCCATCGAACGAACCATGACCAATCAGGATCATCACAAAGTCGTCGCTTGCGGTGCTCTGCTGCGCAATGGTGGAGACGGTGCTGCGAAGTTGCGCAGCGGTGGCCTGAGCGCCGATTAACGTGTAAACGTGCGACGTGCTGCCCGCTGACTTGAAAACTTTGTCCAGATCTTTGGCCTGAGCGGTGAAGCGCTGCTCATAATCAGGCTCGCCGCCAAGTCCAGCGACGGTGACATAGTAAGTTGCCGCGCACGCCTGCATTAGAGGTGCGCCCAATACAAATCCAAGCAGAGCAAGCCTCATACAACACCCCACTTACGCCGAAGCAGCCATTCCGTTGTGGGCAAACCAAGTAGCAGCAACAGGATGATCGGCATGTTCCACAATTCTTTTGTGGTGCGCACCGAGATGCCGGCTTCCGAGTAGACAATGTCGCGCGGCAGGTCTTTCAGGTTGCTGCCATCCCAGGCGCGTCCGCCGGTCTGCTTTGCAAGCTGCTCCAGCAGACCGCGATTTGCTGCCGTGTGAAAGTTCTCCTGAACACCGTCCTCGCGCTGAAAAGTCAGTACATCATCGCCCAATTTTTCGGGTTTTGCTCCCGCAGCGTCAGCAGTGACTTCTGCAAGGTACGATCCGGCTTTTTCTGCCGTGTAGGCGGCCTGGTACAGGCCCGGTGTGTCCTGTGACGCAGTCATGTCCAACATGGCGTTGACACCGGCCGGACCAATGATGTGCGCGCTGACATGCGCCGCGGGAGCAGGGTGGAATTCCTTATCGTGCACCTGCGCAGAAAACTGGATGCTGCCTGTGTCGGACAGCGTTCGCGTTGAAGCAGATGCAGCGACAGCACCTGGCGTGTCCGCCACCAGCCAGCGCAGTAGCTGCTGCCAGAACAGGTTGTGGGAAGGATCGCCGAGCGCCTCGCTCATCTGCCAGCGCCACGTGCCACCTGTTGCAAGGATTGCCGTGCGACCGTTGCCGTAGTTTTCAGTGATCAACATCGGCATCTTCTTGCGGCCACCATTCATTTCCGCTAGCACGGTGGCACCGGGCCGCGGCGTGCCAGGGTCTTCATAGTCGGCCAGGTAGGTCAGCTTGCGCCAGCGTTCCGCGTTCTTTTGCGGGTCCTCCAGTAATCGCGTCACCGGGGACTCGATGCCGGACTGCGTCAGGCTGACCGTGGCTGGATTGCGATGAAAGTTGGTGCGGCCTGTGGGCAAAAATGTCGGCAGGAGGTCGTTGAGGCTGGACGCTCCCCATGCCCCGTCACTGAGCGAGGCGCGGCCACCGAGGAATAAGAGACCGCCGCCACGACGATCCACATACTCGCGCAGTAGTTCCTGCTGCAGTGGTGAAAAATAACTCGCGTCGACCGAACCTATAATGATGCCGCTATACCGGAAGAGGTCCTCTGCCTTGACGGGGAAGCCATCAGCCAGTTCGTCCGGGCCGTTGATGCCCTGTCGGTAGATCTTGTTTTCGCTAGTGCGCAGCATGGAGACGATCTGTACTGAAGGATCGTCTTCTTCTGCTCGGCGCAGAAAGCGGAACTGCCAGCGCGGCTCACCTTCCACGTACAGGATGCGGCGTTTCACATCACTGACCAGCACCGGCCGCGTCAGCGCGTTGTTCTTCCCGTTCTCTTCACCCGGCAGCGGTTCCACGGCGAAGCGCAGCGTCTTTGCCCCGGCGGCGCCCGCGGAGAAGAAGAGCGGCTCCGTCTGGATCGCTCCACTTGCGCCCAGTGTGATGTCGTGCACGGCAATGGCTTTCTCGCCGTCACGCACGGTGATACTTGCCTTGGTGTTGGTGTAGCCGCGCTGCGTAAAGCTAACGGTAGCCGCGATGCGTGCATTGGCCACCACGTTCGGCGACACGCTCACATCTTCCATCTCAACGTCATGCGCAACTATGTCCGAACCGAAAGCGACGGTGTGCACGGGCAGCCGGCGATTACGCAGTGCCTGCATGGCGGCCAGCCCAAGGGACGATCCAGAACCAACACCCGCAGAGTTTTCACCGCCATCGGTCAGCAGCACCACTGCTCCCACGGGCAGATCACTGGTCTCTTCCGCAAGCTTCTGCAGACCATCGCCGATGTGGGTTGCGGTTGCAGTCGGTGCAAGGCCGTTCAGCGAATCCAACTTCGTCAGGTCACCGTTCAGCGTGTACAGGCGTGTGCGGAATCGTTTATTCAGACCGTCCAGGACGCTGTTTTGCAATGCAGCCAGCGCGGCGGTTTCCCGCGGTTTGCCGCCGCTATCGGGCGTCGCCATGCTCTTGGAATTGTCCACCACAACGGCGATGATGTTCTGCTGCGAACTAAGCTCCGCAACGGACATGGCGGGCTGCCATACCAGAAACAGCAGCAACCAAAGCAAGGCCGCTTGCACTGCCCAGATGGCCCATGAACGCCGCGTGCTCAGGCGTGGAGCCTCGCCCCTTATGGCAGGAGCCATGCGTCGCAAACGGTACTGAATCAGCCGTGCAAGACCTGTTGCGACAAGCACCATAAGTACCAGCAGCAACCACACGGGCCAGCCGCTAAGGAACACGAGGTGTCCCCGGGTAAACACCGGAATCGGATACTTGAACAGCAGCGAAAACATGATCGTAGAGGTGTCTGCCGGTTACGGTGCGTGTAGTGGAGTGTCGGAAGGGCATTGCTTTAGCCATGCCATAAGACAGACTCAAGGTGTGGGGCTTAGCCCCTGAGGTCACCTCTTTCCATGACATGCAGGAAAGCTGACCTCAGCGGCTAAAGCCGCTTGTCGAAGGGGCAGTAATCGGCACGGCTGAAGCCATGCCCTTCCGAAAAGACGAGCCTTCACAATCTTGCAGGAAGGCGAGTGGCCAGTTGATCTGCTAACTTTCATCCGCCTCCAACAGCGTCCTTAATGCGTCATGCCGTACAGGATGTAATCGAGCCCAACGCGAAACGCCATGGAAGCGAACGGTTCGGGATAATTTGGATCGTCGGCCCATTCCCAAGCGTCGCCCAGGTGCATGTTGTGACAGATGGCGACCATGATGCGCCCGTCTTTGTCGCGGATGGCGCGCCACTTCGGCGTGTAGCCATCCTTCTCATACGTGCGATTGGTGCGGATGTAGTGCTCGCCCGGAATCTGCATCTTGCTGTCGACGTCATAGAGCGTATGAAAAATTTCATCGTTGTCCGCAAGGTCTTCGATCGGGCTGTCCGGCAGCACGGTCCGCATGCCGTTCATGAAGTTTTCCCAGTCCTTGGTGCCGTGAAAATCGTCCACCATCAGGAAGCCGCCTTTTAGCAGGTACTCGCGCAGTCGCTTCGACTCGTCGTCGGTGAAGCTCCACGTCTGCACCTGGACGGCGTAGATCCATGGATAGTTGAAAATGTCGTCGGAATCCAGCCGCACCACCTGCTCCGTGGGCCTGCCATCAATGCGTGTCAGCCGGTGCATGGCCACAAGGAACTGCCGGTCGGCCTTGGGGTAGTCGCGCGACCACGAACTGCGGCCCCAGTAGCCACCGCCGTAGCCACCGTAGCTTTGCATGTTCGAGGTGTAGGCCAGGCGCGACCAGTAAAACTCTGACTTGACGTTACCTGGTGAATCCTCGCTGCCAAAGCCGAAGTTACCCACTCGCTGAAACGCCTGCATGCCCAAGGAGCCGAACAGCAGTGCGCCCCCGCAAAGCCCTGCGGCGGCAGACAGCAACGTATTGCGCGAAAGCTTCATGGGACGACCTCTCAGAGGCTGTGTGGGGCGAGACTACCAGATTTCGCATACGTCTTAACGGATAGACGAAGCTCGACCCTGCCTTGTTGCAGCGGGCCGAAAGTAGCGGGCACAGTTGCTTGTCCGGCGCATCCCGCGCGTGAGACCATCCGTGTACGTGACGCACGGTTGCGCATAAAACGAGGAGACGGGTTTGAACCGGCGCGACCTTTTGAAGCTCGGCGGCATGACCCTCGGCGTCGCAGGAGCCGCGCGCCTGCCGTTGCTGGCGCAGGCTGGCGTGCATAGCGGGGCCACTGGCAAGGCCGATTTTGAACTGCGTATCGCCCCCGTCCAGGTTGAGCTAGACCCCTCGCGCATTCTATCTACCATCGGCTACAACGGAACCGCGCCCGGCCCGCTGATGCGTATGAAGGCCGGCAAGCAGGTCACGGTAGATATCATTAACGAAACCGATACGCCGGAACTGGTCCACTGGCACGGCATGTTGATCCCGCCGGAGGTCGACGGCACCGAGGAAGAAGGTTCGCCGTACGTTCCACCACACGGCCGTTCCCGCATCACGTTCACGCCCGGACCTACCGGCCTGCGCTGGTACCACTCCCACGCTATGGCCATGGACGACCTGAGCAAGGGCGCATACAGCGGCCAGTTCGGCATGGTGTACGTCGAGGACGGCAACGACAAGGGTGCGTACGACCAGGAACATTTCCTGGCCCTGCGCGACTGGGCACCGTTCTTCACCACCATGATGGAGGACGATGACGACGACACCCACGACGGCCCCATGCTGGAGAAGCCGCCGGAGATGAGCAACGACCCAAACGGTCTCGAGGTCGGGTCCATCACCTACTCCATCAACGAGAAAGCGCTGGGTGCGGGCGAGCCCATCCGCGTGAAAGAGGGTCAGCGACTGCTGATTCACCTCTTGAATGCCAGTGCCATTGAGAACCGCCGCGTCGCACTGGCCGGGCACACCATGCGCGTGATCGGCCTGGACGGCAATCCCGTGCCGAAGCCGCAGGTGGTCGAATCGATTTTCCTGGGTGCAGGCGAGCGTGCCGATGTCGAGATCACCATGAACAAGCCGGGCGTCTGGATTCTGGGGTCGACGGAAAAGACGGTGCGCGAGCAGGGCTTGGGCGTCGTTGTCGAGTACGCGGGCCAGCATAAGACGCCGCAGTGGGTTGACCCGAAGAAGTCTGCGTGGGACTACACCATCTTCGGCAACGCAGCTTCGACTGCACCCCCACCGAAGAACACCATTGACATGACCTTTCGCAAACTGCCGCGTGCGCAGGGCAAGTTCAATGTGTGGACGGTGAACGGCCAACCCTACCCACACGAGCAGGAGTTCGTATTGCAAAAGGGCGAACGCTACCGCCTGATTATGCGCAACTGGAGCGACGACGCACACCCCATGCACCTGCATCGCCACCTGTGGGAGCTGGTCGAGATGAACGGCAAGCCGACCGGCGGCGTCATCAAGGACACGGTTGTTGTTCCCTACTACGGCCGGGCCGTGGTGGACTTCTCCGCAGACCAACCCGGCCTGTCGCTGTTTCACTGCCACATTCAGCAACACATGGACTACGGCTTCAAGGCCCTGTTTCGATACGCCTGAGCACGCAGGCCGGCTTGCTCAAGCCCTGCCCGGTCCCAGTGCCATGAACGACTGAATTTAGCTGTGACAATCCAGCCGGTTCCGTCTAGAATGCCGCCAGAATCACTGCAAACACAATTCCAGTTCCGAAGGACGCACGCCCATGTCCTACAATTCTTCACTCGTCTTTCTGCTCGCCGCTGTCCTTGTCCTGCTTGGTGCGGGCTTCCCCCTCTATGAGAAGTACAAGCACCCGCTGAAGTTGAAGGCTGCCGTAATCACCGGCATTTTCTTCGGTATGGTTGGCGGCCTGCTGCTGGTGCACGCCATTATGTTCTGGCCTGGCTCCATGGAGCAGATCTATGCGGAGTTGTCCTGCCTGAGCGGGGCCAGCCTGGGCTGGCTGCTCGGCATGTGGCTTTCACCGCTGGGAGCAAATGAAAGCTCGAAATTCTCCAAGTACTGGACAGCCATCGGCGTTGGTTCCGGCTTTACCATCAAGTGGGCTATGGACCGGATTGTGGAACACGCAGGCTGGATCGTCGGTCATGCCTTCCTCAGCGTTCTGTTCGCCGTAGCTTTTTTAGTCACAACGGCGGCGGTCTACAACAGCCGTGCCTATGAAGACGCACTCACCATTGCGCCACGCAGCCCGCTGGCCGAATACACGACCATCAAGGGCGAAACCATCGCCATCAAGGCCGGCACCACCGCCGTGTTTTACGCCGCCGTGGTTGGGCCGAACGATCCGCTGTCGAGGTGGTCGGTCTTCCCGGACACCCTCGGTGCGATTGACGATCTGGGCGTCTTCCATGCTTCCGCAACGGCGGGCATGGGCCGAATCACCGCGTTCAACGTTGAAGATCCAACCCTGTCCGGCTGCATTCAGGTGGAAGTCTTCGTGTCTGTGTAAGGTAAGGCTTCAGGCCAGCTACATCGGTCGGCGAACACAGGGTTTCGTCCTTCTCTTCCACACCGGCATTCATTATGCTTAGGTGAAGGGAAGGCGAAGACATGTTGCTTGCTGTTGTTGTGCTTCAGGTTGTGTTGCTGTTGATGCTTGCCGTGCTGCTGACGCGCAAACCGGCCGCTCCCGCTGTTGATACCAGGGTGTCGACACTTTCAGACACAGTTGCCACGCTGGGTGGCAAACTGGATGCGATGGACGCCGCGCTGCGCAACAACGTGAGCGAATTGCGCTACGAGCAGGGCAAGGCAGCCACAGAGGCGCGGGGAGCCTCAAACGCTGCCAGCACGGCCCTGCGGGAAGAAATTACCACCAGCATGGAACGGCTTTCGAAGACGCTTCACGAAGGCTTGGGCGGCTTTCGCTCCGACAATGCAGGCAGTGCGGAGCGGCTGCGAGAGGCTGTGCATCGTGAACTGGTCACCATCGGCGACAGGCTTACCGCGTTTTCAAAGCAGACGGGCCAACACGCTCTCGACGCGCAGGGTGCGCTGCATCGCTCGCTCACCGACCTCGGGCAGAAAAGTATCGCAAGCCACGACGCGTTGCGGGAGGCAATCCATCAGCGGCTGGGCACACTTGGAACCGATCAGCGCACAGAGCAGGAACGCATGCGCGCCACCGTCGAAGCCGGGCTGAAGACGCTGAACGCTGACAACGCCGCAAAGCTGGAGCAAATGCGCGTGACGGTGGATGAAAAGCTGCAATCGACATTGAATGAGCGGCTGACACAGAGCTTCGGCCAGGTCACGACCCATCTGGGCGAAGTGCAGAAGGGCCTGGGTGAGATGAAAGAGCTGGCAAACGGCGTCAGCGATCTGAAGAAGGTCTTTTCGAACGTGAAATCCCGCGGTATTGTCGGCGAGTTTCAACTGGGTATGCAATTGGAACAGATGTTCTCGCGCGAGCAGTATGAGAAGAACGCTCGCATCAAACCTGACTCCCTCGAGAGCGTCGAGTATGCGCTGAAGATTCCGCAGGGTGGCGGGACCGCGCTGTTTCCCATTGACTCCAAGTTCCCGCGTGAAGACTGGGAGCGGCTGGAACATGCCTACGAGACTGGCAGCGCGGACGACATCGCAAAGGCCGGTTCCGACTTCGAGCGCGCAATTCGTAAAGAGGGCAAACGCATCTGCGAAAAGTACATCCACGAGCCGGTCACGCTGCCCCACGCCATTATGTTTCTACCCACGGAAGGCTTGTACGCAGAGGTGATGCGCCGCCCCGGCCTGCAAACCGCGCTGCAGCAGGACTGCTATGTCACCATAGCCGGGCCATCCACGTTAATGGCGATTCTTACCAGCTTCCGTATGGGCTTCACAAGTCTCGAATTTGAGCGTAAGAGCGGCGAGATTCGCGATGTGCTCAAGGTGGTGCGGTCAGAGTTCGGCAAGTTCGGTGACCTGATGGGTAAAGTCGAGAAGCAGGTAGGGACCGTGCAGAACACGCTAAGCGACATCTCAGGCAAGACTAAGACGATCAACCGGCGCCTGCGGGACGTTGATGCACTGCCAGGGAACGATCCTGCAAACCTGCTGAGCTTTGACCAGGCGGCCATGGTTCCCCTGCTGGCAGCGGTTGCAGAAGAAGAACCACGCGCCTAGATCAACGATGAACCGGCAAAGGCTGTCCATCTCTCATCCGCATCGCTGGACTGAACATTAAGCGCGTGTTGGTTCAAACCTCCGGCGCTCCGTTCAGTGGCATCAATGCCTGATTCGGGCAGAACAAACCCCTTTGTGTGAGATCGCATTCACACCACAGACGGGTCGCTTCAACGCTCGTACATAGACCTAAAGGAAACACCATGCCAACTACTCGCCTTAAGAGCACCCTGGAAGCCATCAAGGGCGGCGTCCAGAACTTCACCATTGAGAAGGCTGTCGCCAACATCGAAGGCTGGGAGGATTACCTCGCGAAACACGATGAAGAAGGCGTCAAGAAGGTGGTAACCCACCTCGGCAAGCTGAAGAAGCTGCTGCAGGCCAAGGAGATTGACGGTGATGCTATCAAAAAGCTGGTTGCTACCCTCGGCAAGGACACGGTTGCGGTCGCCGGCGAAGGCGAGAACGCAAACAGCAAGCACATTCGCGAACTGGGCGAGGCTCTTTCGGAAGGCGCGAAGGCATAGCTTCTAACGTCGGGCTGATCTGATAGTAAAGGCCTGCTAATCGACCGATTAGCAGGCCTTTAGGCTTTTTTGCAGCACCTGTTTACGTCATAGTTCTCATTTACTGCTGTGCGGCACGCGTGCGGTATCTTGGGCGCGCCTTATCCGGGGCAGTCTCCGGCAGCGTTCCGTGCTCCCGGGCGATAAAGCGGCGGTACCGCTGCAGCAACGACGCTGGTCCATGCGCCGTAAACAGGATTAGATTGCCCTCAAATCGCTTGTTCTCAAGGAACGCGCCGCCTTCCAGCGCGGCCACCGTTCGGCCTTCGCGCTGGGGAATGCAAAAGCTTGCAGTTGCCGTCGGATCCGCCGCGTCAGCCCCGCCAATGCGCTCTTCGATTGCTGCGACAAGTGCTGCCAGGCCGTCTTCTGTCTGTGCAGAGACAGCCACAGTTCCGTTCTCAGGAAATGCGGCGAGTTCCAGCCGCTGCTTTTCCGGCAAGAGATCAACTTTATTCAGCACCTGAAGCGTGGGCGTGCGGCTCACATTCAGTTCGGCCAGCACGTTTTCCACCTGCGACTTCTGCTCGTCCAGCATTGGCGAGGACGCGTCGCGCACATGCAGCAACAGTTCTGCCCGTTCCACCTCTTCCAGCGTGGCGCGAAAGCTGGTCACCAGCGTGTGTGGCAGGTTGCGAATAAAACCGACCGTATCACTCAGCAGTACCTTGCGCCGCGAAGGCAGTACAAGCTGCCGAAGTTTAGGGTCAAGGGTGGCAAACATGCGCGACGACTCCTCGACACCCGCTGCCGTGAGCGCGTTGAACAGGGTGCTTTTGCCCGCATTGGTGTAGCCAACCAGCGCGACCGTGGGCACCGGCACGGCTTCCCGACGCTGCCGCTGCTGGTTGCGATTGCGGCGAACGGTCTCCAGCTGCATCCGCAGCCGGTCGATGCGCGCTCGGATGCGCCGCCGGTCTGTCTCCAGCTTGGTTTCACCCGGACCCCGGGTGCCGATGCCGCCACCGAGCTGCGACATCGCCTTGCCGCGTCCCGCGAGCCGCGGCAGCTGGTACTCCAATTGAGCGAGTTCCACCTGCAGGTGGCCCTCGCGGGTTCGAGCATGCCGGGCGAAAATGTCCAGAATCAACTGTGTCCGGTCGATGACGCGGCAGGGCAGTTCGCCGTCCAGGTTACGCAGCTGCGTGGGCGTCAGCTCATGGTCGAAAAGCACCAGGTTTGCGCCGCTGCCTCTGACTACAGCTGCCAGCTCTTCCACCTTGCCAGGTCCGATCAGGGTGGCTGCATCCGGCTTGCTGCGCCGCTGCACTACGGTGGCGACCACCTCGGCACCGGCCGACTTGGCCAGCTCATGGAACTCTGCCAGAGAAGCTTCAAAGTCCAGATCAGAAGGTGCTGTAGGGTGGCTATCCTCGTCCGCTTCCAGACTAGCTGCGGCCCGCGCCTGCTGCGCCACGCGTGACAGCTTCCGACGCTCAGCAGTGATTTCGACCGAGACCAGCACGGCACGTTCGGCGTCTGACTCGGTAAGGTAGCCGGAGCTGGATACTTCCAAACGCGAAGACAGTGATGTAGAAGCTGTGTCGGTATCCAGCAAGGAACGCTTTCCAGGCTGATTCGACTTCAAGGGCTTGAACAAGGCGCTCAGGAGCCGGAGGGGCCGCCGATAGCCGTCAGATGCTCTCCACCTTCAGTCCGGGTAGACGGATGCGAACCATGTGGTCGATCCAATGGCAGGCTGCCGCTGCGTGCAGACACCACAGTTGAAATCGCATGCTTGAAAATCAGCTGCTCCTGAGCGTTGTTCTCCAGCAGCACCGAATACTTGTCAAATGAACGGATCTTGCCTGTAAGTTTCACGCCGCTTACCAGGTAAATCGTGACCGCGCTCTTGTCTTTTCGAACGGTGTTCAGAAAAGTGTCCTGAATATTTTGCGCCGGCTTCGAATCCATAATGTGCCGATCTCCTTTGCAGCACCCTGTCGCGGGGCTGTAGTTTTATCCATTGACCATAAAGATGACCGCCCGGAGCGGAAACCAGAAAAGAAATTATTCCAGAGCAAACATGCAGGGGCAATACTGTTGCCATTGCATATGGTGCTTGCCATATGCTACTCGCGCTGCTGCGTTAGACGCAATCAAAGCCTGCGAGACGACAGGTTTTTACATTCGTCCTCAGCAACAGCAACCCTGAATCGGACAGCAGAGAACTGCCAGGTGCCCTAAGATAAGCATCCATGCAGAACAGTTCCATGCCTTCGCCCATCCCCATGCTCGATCTCCACCGGCAATACAGCACCGTGGGTGAGGCCATCGGGCTTGCGGTAGCGGACGTTTGCGCAGGTGGCCGCTTCATCCTGGGCCGTGAAGTGGCGGAATTTGAAGATGCCGTGCAGCGCAGCACCGGCGCAATTGCCGCTGTGGGCTGCGCCAGCGGAACAGACGCGCTATGGCTGGCGATGGAGGCCTGTGGCATCGGCCCCGGCGATGCCGTGGTGACCACGCCCTTCTCCTTCTTCGCCACGGTCAGCAGTATTCTGCGCGTGGGTGCGCGGCCCGTGCTGGCCGACATCGACCCGGTCAGCTTCAACCTTTCGCCGGACGCCACGGCAGACGCCGTCTCCGCAAACCCTGATGTCAGGGCGGTCATGCCGGTGCACCTGTACGGCCAGTGCGCAGACTGGGACAGATTTGCGCCCATGGCCGCCGAAAGCAATCTGCTGCTGATCGAAGATGCGGCACAGGCCTTTGGCGCGACATGGCAAGGCACATCGGCCGGTGCGCTGGGGCACGCTGCCGCCTTCTCGTTCTATCCAACCAAGAATCTCAGCGCCTGGGGCGACGGCGGACTGTCAACCTTTCGCGACGGGACGGCGGCCGAGCGTGCCCGAGCCCTGCGCGCCCACGGCATGCGCCGTCGCTACTACCATGACCAAGTCGGCTGGAACTCGCGCCTGGACACAGTGCAGGCAGCCGTCCTGCTGGTCAAGATGAAGTACATTGCGCAATGGAACGAAGACCGCGCCACTGCCGCCGCAAGGTACTCCATACTGTTTGCAGAGTCCGGCCTGGTCAGTAGCGTTGCAGACGGGGGCATTGTTCTGCCCACTGCAGACGCGCGTGGCACCCACGTTTGGCACCAATACGTCATCCGCACGCCCCGGCGTGACGACCTGCGGGCACATCTGGCAGCACAGGCGATTGGTTCGGAGATTTACTACCCCGTACCGCTGCACCTGCAGGACGCGTTGCGACCTCTCGGCTACCGTGAGGGTCAGTTCCCTGAGAGCGAACGCGCCGCGCGCGAGGTGCTGGCGCTCCCCATCTACCCGGAACTACGTGAAGATGAGCAGGTCCGAGTAGTCGATGCTGTGCGGCAATTTTTGCAGCCCGGAGCATAGGACACGTCTGACGCGCACCAGCACTCCGCAAGCAAAAACGTGTAACACCTTCCACAAGGCAGCGGCAGGTTGCTGGCGCAATCCATCGATGTCACTCGCCTGGTCTGCGAAATGGCTCACCATGCGACAGTTCCACCGGCAGGCCTCGCGACCAGGGCGGGCCATATCTCTTCGGCGACTGTGAAGAGCGTTTCCACGCCCGATGAGACCGCTTACTTTCCAGAGGCACGCTTCGGCAGGTGCGGAGTGAAATGTGGCACGACAAACTCCTGCATCAGCGCACCGAACATGCCGAAGCCGGTGCCGATTGCAGCATTGCTCAGCGTCAGGCCGGCTCCATTGCGGTCGCTTGCCGGGTAGTACAGGTTGGAAAGTCCTGCGGAAGCAAAGTTTCCCAGGATGTTGCTGTAGTTGAACTGCCGTTTGCCATTGTCGCCATGTGTCACAAAGACACTTGCCATCGCGTGTTTTGCGCGCGCCTTATTTGTTCCTGTGCCCTGAAAGTAGTAGCGCGGGTCCTGCCGGAACAGGCTGGGTAGAATGGCGCCGCCGAGGAACGTGCCAATCGCGCCGCCCGCAAAGGAAGCGCCGTACCTCTTCGCGTATCCTTCCGCACCCTGGCCATACCCCGGAAAGGTGTTGTTCGCCTGCTGAATGCCGGCAGCAATGCCGTTCCCCACAAACGAGAACGGATCGATTGTGGATCGCCACGCCAGGTGGAACTTCTGTCCTTTGGAAAGGGGTGTTGGGCTGGGTGAGTACACGACGAAGAAGTTTGGGATCACGCCCAGCACACGCTGCTTCTCTTCCCCTGCCACCTCTGCGGCGGCTATTTCGCGCTGCGTGGCATAAACGGTGACGGAGGCGGCATCCGCTTTGCGATCAGACTGCACCTGCGCCACGGGACCATCCGGCAACCCGCCTTCCTGGGCATAGCAACGGCACAGGCCTGTGCAGGCAATCAACGCGAGTGGGACAGCTACGAGCCTTGCCTGCATACTGTGTAGACGGACCGGGCGCAACATAGTTCCGTGCCCCTTAGAATCTTGGTTCCGAAGGCGGCTGCTTGAGCCGCCCTCGGAGTTTACGCTGCGGACGTTACTCGCAATGAGAGCCACTTACTCAGCTCAGCGCTGCTTCTTACTTTTCTTATCTTCCACCGGTTCGAGCCGCGCTTCAGCGGGAGCGGTTGCGCCCGGCGGCAGAACGCGCCGGGTGTTATTTCCCTCAAGCCGGTAGGTCTTCGTCACCAACTGGTTTTTTGCCGGATGGAATTGACCGCTGGTGCTACCCGGCTGCGGAACGGCAACACCATCGGCGAGCACGGTATAGCTGTAGGACGGTGCCGGTCCGGCGGGTGGAATGCCGCGTCCCGGCGATAAATCGCCCGGATCGATTCCGATCTTGATCGGCAGGTAGCCAAGAATGTTCTTGTCACGGTTCGCACCTTCGTAGCGGTGCTTTCTCAGATTCCAGTAGAAGACACGCAACTGGTTGAAGTCATACGGCAGCCCCGCCTGGTACGGACTCAGCACCACCACGTAGTTGGGCACTTCCTGGCTGGCTCCCTGCAGTTCCGGGTCAATGACCTTGTTCAACACGTAAGCGCCGACGATGCGCTGGCCCTCGGAGTACCGGGCAACGGCATCCGGAGCATCGGTGTCCAGCATGCGGCTCAGCATCCAACCGGTGCGGCCCTTGCTGTCGTTCACCAGCCACCAGTCTTCCATGGCAGGAGGCAGCGGCACAGCGGCGGCGTTCGGGTCGGGCTTACCATCCTTGCCTTTGGCGATCGCTGTCGGTGCGGGTGTGCCCGGTGGCAGCGGCTTCAGGGTGCTGCTGCGCTGCAGCAATTTCAGTTTGTCGCCTTCGTCCAGCCGGAACAGCTTGTCCGTGTCGCGGCCAGGCGCAGTGTGCAGATAAACATCGTCGCGAACCGTGCCGGTCGCAACGGCCTTATCGTCTACGTGCTGTTTGTGCAGGTCGTCAAATTGCTCCGACACCTTCTCGGTCGCGACGGCACGCTCGTCAATCCAGCCCACCTCTCCCTTGTCAGTCCGAACCCGGTAAAAACGCCGGTTCTGCTCCAGTATTTCCAAACGCTGCCCATTGCTTACGTTGCCGGTGCGGTTGGATACGGCGGCGATGCGGTCGCGCAGGAATGTCGATTTCGACGTGACGTAGACGTAGTGCGTCAGGATTTTCGGCTTGAGGCGATTGCACCCGGAAAGCAACAGAGGCAGCAGGGCGGCAGACGCGCAGAGAAGAAAAAAGCGGGGGGATGTTAGCGTACGGTGAGGCATCAGGGCAGGCTTGAGCATAGCATCGCGAAAGGCAGCGAAGGGCTAGTGAGAAAGTGCCACGACACCGGCATTTGTTCCGGTTCCAGCGGAACTCACGGCATACAGGCGTCCCAGGTTGGTCGAGTCGAAGCCATACAGCGAAAGGTCCGGCGCACCTGAGTAAGAAGCTGCGAGCAGCCACTTGCCCGTGGAGTCCGTGCCCAGCGACGTCACTGCGACGCCCGAGGAGAAGGGTGAGCCGGAGATCGCAGTCAGGGCCGCGCCGGTGCCGATGCTGTAGCCAGTCAGCGTGCCGTCCGTTCGATTGGCCACATAGACGTATTTGCCCGAATTATCGAGCGTAACGGCATAGGGCTGCGAACCGGTGGGATACACCGTGGAAGTAGTGGGTGTCAGCGACCCGTTGGAGCCGATGGCATTAACCACAAGGCCGGCCGCACTGCCGGAACGCGCCTCGTACAAGTACGTTCCGGCGCTGTCAATCGCAATGCCGTTTACGCTGGTCAGGCTGGGCAGGGAGCTTTGGAACAGCTGCGTAAAAGCACCCGTCGCCGTGTTGAAGGCGAACACAAGGTTGCCCGCCGTTCCCAGAGCCGCCACCACAAAGGCGCCGCTGTTCGCGACGCGCAACTGTCGCGGGACCACTGTACCCGCCGGGGTAAAGCCCGCGCCGCTGGAAGCCGAGAGCGTGCCGTCCGTAGCAATGGCAAACAGGTCGATGCTGGCTCCGGAGCCGTCCAGCACCATGAGCCACTTACCGTCCGGCGAGGTCTGCATGTCAACGCAAAAGGCATTTGCTATGGCGTTTCCGCCATTCAATGGTGCAATGGTGCCGGTCGTGGAGATGCTATAGCCAAAGATCTGCGACACGGTGCCGACCCAAAGGAACTTGTTGTCCCGGCTGACCGCAAGGGCCAGCGGAGCGGTAGTCAGACTGACAGGCGAACCCGATAAGGTGGACAAAGCGCCTGCTGTTGAAATACCGAGGCCCGTGACAGAATTCGCACCCACGTTTGCCACGAAAACATAGTTGCTGGCGCTGGTACCCGTACCGCCGCCCGTGTTTGACGTTGTCTCCTTGAAGAAGAAGCCATTGCACCCCGTCAGGAACAAAGCGAAGAGAAGCAGCAGGGGCACGACGCGTCGCATGAGCGAATGTTCACTCCGATAGGCAGGGCGTACCCTGCGAATGGGACGTAGAAAAAGCACGTCGGACACGCGAAATGGTGCGGTTAGAGGCAGCTTTATGCCTAATTGGGAAGGCTCTGGCAATCCGGGCAGATTCCAATCACGTCCATGGAGATACGCTCCACCAAAAAGCCGCCGGGAAGTCGCGTGGGCTGGCTTTGCGGCGTAAGACCCTGTTCCTCATCGTCCGGCAGGTCAGCCACGCGCTTGCAGACAGAGCAGACTAGGTGGTGATGGGTGTGTTTATTCATCTCGACACGCAGTGTTCCATGGTGCATGGAAAGCTCACGAAACACGCCACTTTGGACGAATAAATGAATGTTTTTGTAGACCGTGGCGAGCGAAATGGAAGGAATGCGCTCCTTGACCGCCGCGAAGACCTCTTCCGGTGAGGGATGGCCATACATGCCCTGCATGGTCTCGTACAGGACCTGCCGCTGGTGGGTCACGGCAATGCCGTGCTCTGCACACAGCTCCCGAAAAGTTCGAAGCGCTTCGACCATGTCATCATCAGTAGATAAGACCGGCCCGGCAGTGTCAAGACAGGACTGCCTGGATGATTTGATCGTCCAACAGAAACGAGGCACGGCGGCACGCACGGCCAGGGAGGAAGCGAAATGCGCACATTTACCCTGCCGGAGGCACAGACGCTCATCCCCGTGCTGGATTCACTGCTGCAGCGCGCCCAGGCCGCAGCTGCTGTAGCGACCGCGCGCGAGCATGCCCTGCAGGCGCTCTCCCAGGCGATCTTTTTATCCGGCGGCCTCCGGGTCGACCTCCCGGAGGTTGCGCGTGTCAAAGCGGAGCACAATACCGCGGTGGGCGAAGCTAAGGATGCGTTGGAGGAGATCAGTTCCATCGGCGTCGAAGTGAAAGACCTGATGACTGGCCTTCTGGAGTTCCCTTTTCAACTGGACGAAGAAGTGGTGATGCTGTGCTGGCTGCAGGGTCAGACAAAGATCACCGAGTGGCATAAAGCCGAGGCAAGCTGGGACGAGCGCGAGCCGCTGGACGAGCGCTTCACAGGCGGCGAACGCCCCCAGTAACCTCTCCATCGTTCCCGTTTATGCCACCGTCCGCTATGATGAAGGGCGATGCCGAGCTTCGCGGATTCTGCTGTCATCTTCATCCTGGCGCTGATGCTCTTCGGCCCGAAGAAGCTGCCGCAACTTGCCCGGCAACTGGGCAAGCTGATGGCTGAGTTTCGCCGCGCCTCCAATGAGTTCCGCATGCAGATGGAAGACGAGCTTCGCATCGAGGAGCAGAAGGAGCATCAGAAGAAGGTGGACGCCATGGCTGGGCCGCCGTCTGACCTGCCCGACCCGGAACATCCGCACCTGCCCTCTTCCACGGCAATAACAGATACGGAAACGGCCTACGAAGCAGCCGAGACGGACCACGCCAGCCTGCATGATGGCACTGCTTCCAGTGCAGAGGTTTCGCCTGTCGCGCCGATTGCCGAAGTTGCACCCATTGCAGAATCCGGCAGCCTGCGCATGATGCCGCCCTCGACTGGCCTGCCCCTGGAGAGCAGTGCGCGCGGTGCCTCAGCCGGCAGCAATGGCTTTGACTACCACGATGCGGAAGCGCAAGGCTCAGCGGAGAATCATGATGATCGCGCCAGCAACGGGCACCAGGTGATTCCCGAACACAGCATTCTGCCGCCCGCGCCGCCTGTCGGTATGAGCAGCGAAGAACCGGCGGCTGAGACCAGCCGGGCGGAAGAGCAGACCCATGCCTGATGTACTCGACAATGTTCGCGAAGCCGTGACGGAGCGCGCAGAGCTGCCCGGCATGAGCCTGATGGAGCACCTGACTGAGCTGCGTTCGCGGCTGATCCGGTCAGTGCTCGCGCTGCTTGTCGGCTTCTGCATCGCCTACTACTTTCACGAACAGCTCTTCAACATCGTGCAGCGGCCTATGGATCAGTTGCACTACCAACTGAACATCACCCACCCGACCGACGGCCTGAACATTTACCTAAAGACTGCGTTGTATGGCGGCGGCATACTGGCCGCGCCGTACATTCTCTACCAAATCTGGCTTTTCATTTCGCCGGGCATGTACGCCAATGAGAAGAAATATGTCATCCCGTTCATGGGTGCGACTATTACGCTCTTCTTTGCGGGCGCGTATTTTGGCTACCGTTGGGTTCTGCCTTCAGCGCTGCATGTCCTGATCGGGCAGTTCGGCCATCGTTTCAATGCCATCATTACCATTGATGAGTACACGGGCTTCTTCACCTCAATCATCTTCGGCCTGGGCATCACCTTTGAGCTGCCGATCCTGATCTTCTTCCTGGCACTGTTCGGCATCGTGGATGGCAAGTTCCTCATCCGGCACATGCGCTATGCGATCCTGATTATCTTTATCATCGCGGCAATTATCTGCCCGCTGCCAGACCCCCTGAGCATGGTGCTGTTTGCCGCACCCATGCTGGTGCTGTACGCGCTAAGCGTAGGAGTGGCCTTCCTGGTGCATCCCGCGCGCCGCAAGCCGAAGTTGACCGCGACCACCTAAGGGGCACTCCAAGCAGATGCCTCACCCGCAGCTACTCGATTGGATCGTCTTTCACGCGCTGCTGCTCGTTCTGCTGGCCGTGGAAATACTTCTCCTGCGGAAGACCACACCAGCCACAGCGCCGGGCCGGTCGTATATCGCGACCGGTATGTGGATTGCCGGCGCGGTTGCCTTTGCGGGGTGGGTGTACGTGCAGCTGCACTCACAGCCTGCGCAGGAGTTCCTTGCCGGCTACGCGCTGGAAGAGTCGCTTTCCATCGACAACCTGTTCGTCTTTCTCCTGCTGTTCCAGTCTTTTAAAATCGTGGAAGCGAAACAGCGGCGAGTGCTGTTCTGGGGCATTCTGGGCGCGGTAGTCATGCGCGCCGCCTTTATCGTCGCGGGCGTGCAGATGCTGGAGAAGTTTGAGTGGGTGACGTACGTCTTTGCCGTAATCCTGCTGATTGCGGCGGTGCGGCTGGTGATTCCCGAAGATCATGAACACCCCAAAAAGCCGAGGTGGCAGCAGTGGCTGGAAACCCGTCAACCGATCTCGCTGAGTCAGGATGGTTTCATCACCGTTGAGAACGGCACCCGCATGCCAACCGTGTTGATGCTTGCCCTGGTCGGCATTGCGTTCGCGGACTTTGTGTTTGCGCTGGATTCCATCCCTGCCGTGCTCTCGATTACGCGGCAGACGTTCATCGCCTATACCTCGAACATCTTTGCCGTAATGGGGCTGCGGTCGCTCTTCTTTGTGCTGACGCATGCACTCGGCAAGCTGGCATACCTGCACTACGGCTTGGCAGCCGTGCTTGCCTTTGCCGCCGCAAAGATGCTGGTTGCGCCATGGTTTGAGGTAACGGCCATGCAGTCGCTGCTAGTGATTTTCGGTCTGCTTGCTGCGACTGTGGCTGTGTCGCTGATGTTGCAGAAGAGGGCAGCGAGTTAGGCGGCCAGTCTTGATCAGTCATCCTGAGCAAGGCTGAGGATCCTAACTTCATTCGAGTTGATCATCGGTGTCGGGCTTTCATGCACGAAACTTCCGGACTCCCTGCTTAGCTACAATCCCCCCGGATCCTTCGCTTCGCTCAGGATGCTGCTGCGATAATCAAGTGGTGACCTCCATCAACGTCAAGACGGATTCTGCGGACTACCCGGTTCACGTTGGTGCCGGTCTTTTAGCTTCTCTTTCGAGAGAAACTCTGCTGCTTGCGGCCAAGGTTTCGCGGGTCTTTCTGGTGACCTCACCCGAAGTCGACCGGCTGTGGTCCAGCCCCATACGGGACGGTTTTGCAGCCCTGAACGTTACAGTAGAGACGCTGCAGGTACCGGCGGGCGAGCAGGAGAAGCGGCTGTCCACACTGGAGCGGCTTTGCGAGGATTTGGCCACGCACGGCGCCGACCGCGACAGTCTGCTGATCGCACTGGGCGGCGGGGTGATCGGCGATCTCACGGGTTTTCTGGCGGCAGTGTATATGCGAGGTGTCCGGTTCATCCAGGTGCCCACAACACTGCTGGCACAGGTGGATTCATCCGTTGGCGGCAAGACGGGTGTGAACCTGGCAGCGGGGAAAAATCTTGTAGGCAGTTTCTATCAACCTCTGGCGGTCTTTGCCGACATCGATACACTTGCGACGCTGCCGCTGCGCGAGTTGCGCGCGGGCCTGCAGGAGAGCGTAAAAGCGGGTGTGATCCGGGATCCGGCGCTGTTCGACTTCATGGAGGCACATGCGGATCGCATCCTGAGCGGCGATGCAGAAGCGATGCAGCATGTCGTTGAGGCAAGCGTCCGTATGAAAGCTGCGGTTGTTGGCGAGGATGAACGGGAACAGGGCCTGCGCATGGTTCTCAATTTCGGGCATACGGTTGGTCATGCCATCGAAGCCGCGACGGGCTATCACTCGCTGTTACACGGCGAGGCCATTGGTTGGGGCATGGTCGCGGCGGTTCGACTGGCACAGTCGCGCGGCATGCTGGCCGACGCCGATGCGGACCGCATCACTTCGCTGATTGATCGCTGCACCGATCTGCCGCACTTCACGGCAGAGACGCAGCACCTGGTCGCACTTACCGGCGGTGACAAAAAGAAGCGAAGCGGAACGCTGTCGTTTATTTTGCCGGTGGCGATTGGCAAGGTCGAGATCGTGCGCGATGTGACGGAAGCCGAGCTGACGGCAGCGGTCGACGCGATGCTGGCAAAGATGCGCTCCACAACGGGCAAAGATCTCGCGGTGCATGCATGAGCGGCGATGCCACCGGTTCGCGTCCACATGGCACAGCAAACCCCGCCGAGGCTTCGGCTGCGGTTCAACGCATGTTCGACGAGATTGCGCCGCGGTACGACCGGCTGAACCACATCCTGAGTTTTGGCATGGACCACCTGTGGTGGGCCCGCGCGGCGCGCCGGTTCGACGCCGTTCTGAAGCAGCCCGAAGCACGCGTGCTGGACCGGTGCTGCGGCACCGCGGACATGACCGCTGCCCTGCTGGCACGGCGGCCCGCCACCGGCGCACAGCCGCTGCTGGCGATCGACTTCTCACACGAGATGATCGAGCGTGGGCGCAAAAAGCTGTCAGGCCGGCCTGTGATCTTTACCGAGGCTGACGCGCTTGCACTGCCGCTTGCCGACGCTTCGCAGGACCTGGTGGTCAGCGCCTTCGGATTTCGTAACCTGGCGGACTACACCGCGGGCCTGCACGAGATTCGGCGCGTGTTGAAGCCCGGTGGACAGATTGGCGTGCTGGACTTCAGCGAGCCGGCTGGATTGTTGGGCACTGCTTACCGCCTTTATTTTCGGCATGTGCTACCGCGCGTTGGTGGTTGGGTTTCTGGCAGCGGTGCATCCTACGCCTACCTGCCTGCCAGCGTGGAGCGATTTCCTGCTCCAGACGTCTTCCGCGGCATGATGCAAACAACGGGCTTTGCAGAAGCGGCGTGGAAGCCGTACCTGTTCGGCGTGGCGGGATTGTGGAGCGGGCGCGCGGCGTAGTGCATCCCTCGCACCTTCCCGGCATCCAAAGAACACGACAGCCGTTGAGGACCCGCGCCGGCTCTGTAGCAAACCCTTACAACCAAGGAGCAAGACACCATGCCACAGGCATACGGGTACGCCGCGCAGACGGCAAAGGCACCACTCGCGCCATTTTCTTTTGAGCGCCGCGAACTGAAAGAGCACGACATTCACATCGACATCAAGTTCTGCGGCATCTGCCACAGTGACGTACACCAGGCCCGCGACGAGTGGGGCGGAAGCATCTTTCCGATGGTTCCCGGTCACGAGATCGCCGGTGTGGTCACGGCCGTGGGCAGCGCGGTAACGAAGTACAAAGTGGGCGATCAGGTGGGCGTGGGCTGCTTTGTGGACAGCTGCCGTCAGTGCACGGAGTGCACCAAAGGCGAGGATAACTATTGCCTGGTAGGCATGAACGCCACCTACAACGGTCGCGACAAAGACGGCGCGCCGACCTATGGCGGTTATTCCAACTTCATCGTGGTCGATGAAAACTATGTGCTCCGCATTCCAGAAAACCTTTCGCTCGATGCCGCCGCACCCCTGCTTTGCGCGGGCATCACGCTGTACTCGCCTCTGAGGCACTGGAGCGCGGGACCGGGCAAGCGAGTCGGCATCGTGGGCCTTGGAGGCCTCGGCCACATGGGCGTGAAACTGGCGCATGCCATGGGCGCGCACACAACGGTTTTCAGCCAGAGCATGAAGAAGTCGGATGACGCCAAACGCCTTGGCGCGGATGACTACTTCGCGATCAGCGACCCGGAGAGCCTGAAGCCGCTGCAGGGTACCTTTGACCTGATTATCAGCACGGTGGGTGTAGCCATGGATTTCGGTCCCTACCTGAACATGCTGAAAAAGGACGGCAGCCTTGTTCTTGTCGGTGCGCCGGAGGAAAACTCCAACTTCAACGCGTTTGGCGTCATTGCTGGTCGGAAGTCGATTGCCGGATCGATGATCGGTTCCATTGCCGAGACGCAGGAGATGCTGGATTTCTGCGGCGAGCACAACATCGTCAGCGACATCGAAGTCACGCCCATCGACAAGGTGAACGAGGCTTATGAGCGCATGTTGAAGAGCGATGTGCGGTACCGCTTTGTGATCGATCTGGGCACGCTGGCACCTGTGCAGTAAGGGCGCCTTGTGTCTGTGAAAGAGCCGTGGCGTTTGCCACGGCTCTTTTTGCCCGATGCACGACACTTCACCGGCTGTGGCGGTGTAGCCTGAAATTCCCGATGACTCAAATCACAGGGCAAGCCCGGCATCTGCACGCGAGCGTTCCAGAAGCGGACCAGCGCGCGCTGGACCGTGCCTCGGCAGCCAAGCGCAGTACGGCACTGCAAAGCGTGCTGGCCGCTGGCGGCATGACGCTGCTAAAAATCCTGACAGGGCTGGCGACGGGTTCGCTGGGCATGTTGAGCGAGGCAGCGCACTCGTCCGTGGACCTGATGGCGTCTGCCATGACCCTGTTCAGCGTGCGCGTGTCCGACCGTCCGGCGGATGACGACCACACCTACGGCCATGGTCGCGTTGAGAGCCTCTCCGCTTTCATCGAGACGGTGCTGATGCTGGGATCGTCCCTCTGGATCATCTTTGAGGCCCTACGCCGCATGGTGCGATTCCGCCATGGCGAGGCGCTTGATCTGCGGCAGTCGATCTGGCCGATCCTGGTGCTGTTGCTGTCCATTGCGGTGGACTACACAAGGTCACGCCAACTTGCACGCGTGGCAAAGGAGTCGCACTCTCAGGCACTGGAAGCCGACGCAATGCACTTTGGCACCGACATCTGGTCGAGTGCTGCCGTTCTGCTGGGCCTTGCCGCGGCCTTCGCTGGGGAGCGGTTCGGCATCCGCGCCCTGGAACTGGCCGATCCCATCGCAGCGCTGCTGGTGTCGGGCATCATCCTGAAGGTCACGTACACTTTGGCGCGCGAGACCGTCGATGCTCTGCTGGACGCGACCCCACCGGAAATGCGGCGTGGCATGGTGAATGCCCTTCGCGAAGTGGAAGGCGTTCTTTTTGTAGACGACCTGCGCATGCGACGCGCCGGCACGCGCTATTTTGCGGACGTGGCCATCGGCATGGGACGGAACACGACGTTTCAGAGGTCGGAACAAATTGTTTTCGCGGCCACGGAAGCTGTTCAGCAACTGATGCCCGGCACCGATGTGGTCATTCGGACGGTACCCGCGGCCACCGTGGAAGAAAGTGTTTTCGATCGCGTTCGTGCAGTCGCACAGCGGTCGAACCATGCCATACACGATGTGTCTGTTCAGCAGGTGGAGAGCGGCTTGGCCGTGGAGCTGCACCTGGAACTGCCCGAACACATGCCGCTTCGTGAGGCGCACGACACGGCCACACAGATCGAGGCAGAGATTCGCAGTGAAGTTCCGGAGATTCGCTCCGTGGTGACCCACATCGAAGCCGAGGAAAGCACCATTGAAGCCGCTGTGCTGCTGGGCACCGATCAGCAGTTAGAGGAACAGGTACGCGGTGCGGCAACTGCCTTTCCGGAGATTGAAGACGTGCACAATGTGGTCGCCCTGCGCACCGGTGACCACGTGCAGTTGAGCTGCCACTGCAGCATGGCGGACGATCTGCCCATGGGTGCCGTGCATCGCATTATCACGCAGATGGAGGCTGCCTTTCTGCGTGACCGGCCCGAGGTAACGCGGCTGCTGATCCACCCGGAGCCGGTCACGGACAATGAGCGGTAAGAATCAATCTCCGGCTGCAACGGCAGCCTGGGGACACGCCTGATAGGATGAGTGCGCGGAGGCGAACTTGACGAATGCACAGTTGTACATGAGCATTGCCATTCCGAGCGTACTCGTCATCCTGTCCTGGGTGCTTGTCGCTCTGTCATGGATGCAGCAGGATAAGCGTTTGGCACGCATCGAATTCTTGATTGATGGCATGCGGTCTGAAATGATTTCCCTGCGAGACAGCATCCATCGGGACATGGTGCCACTTCATGAACGCATGGCCACGGTCGAAGCCAGGCAGCGCCCGTAATCCTGTGCGCTCCCTGCGCAGCTAAGATAGACCGCAGTGAAGATTCGCTTACGTTACCGGCACAATCCAGACGAGGTAAAGGCGGGCGCTTCCCGCATCTTCCGCATCAGCATGGTGGTGCTGGCCATGAGCACCGTTGCGCTGCTTTCGGCGCTGATCACTATGCGGCTGGCGATCCACACGGCAGAAGTGGAAGTGCCGAACCTAGGCGGGCTGACCGTGGAAGAGGCCGGTGAAAAAACCGGGAGCGCGCGGCTGAACCTGACGGTGGAGAACCGCTTCTACTCGACTACCGTGCCTGCTGGACGCGTTCTTTCTCAGTCGCCCGCTGCCGGCTCCACCGTCCGCAAGGGCTGGCACATGCGCGTGACGGAGAGTCTAGGCCCGCAGCGTGTCACCGTTCCGGATACCGTTGGCATGAACGAGCACGACGCGGGCATGGCCATTCGCCGGGCATCGCTTGATCTGGGTGCACTGGCCTACCTGCCCTCTCCGGGTACCGCCGATACCGTCCTGGCGCAGACACCGCCTGCCAACGCGGAAGGCGTCGAGAAGCCCGAGGTCGGCCTGCTGCTCAGCCAGCCTGAAACCGCCGCGCCCAAGGTGTACGTGATGCCCAACCTGGTCGGGATGAGCTACTCCGCCGCGAACGCAAAAATGAAAGAGATGGATCTGCACGTGTGGGCGATTGTGCCGCAACCGGCCGCGGCTGCAGTCGATCCTTTGAACCCAGCCGCGCCTGCTCCTGCACCCGTGACGCTGGTACCGGCTGGTGTCGTGGTGACGCAGGTACCCATCGCCGGAGGCCGTGTTTCGGCCGCCGACAATCCGCACGTGAAAATGAGTGCCGGTGCCCCCGCGAGCACGGCTCCTGTGGCCACACCTGCGCAGTAGTTCACATTCCTAAGAACCCCTGGAGCGAAGAGTTGCGGGTTTCGGAGGGGCATGGCTTCAGCCATGCTGCTAGCTGCCTACTACGCAGGCGGCTTTAGCCGCTGAGGTCAGCTTCAGAATGTATGGGCAAGCGGACTTCGGGGGCTGAAGCCCGTCCCTTTGAGGCGAGTTGGTGACACAGCTAAGCTGTGCCCTTCCGAATACCGGGTGCGGGTGCCCCGTTCATGCGCGTTCTTTGCGCATAAACGGACTTAGAGGTTCCGCACGTTGCAATGCGCGATGTACGGAGCACCAAAGGTCTTACTTAATCATGGTGCTGTCAGGCGTGCGTTCCAATATGGCGGCATAAAAGCCATCGCATGGCTGTGTACCGGGCAGGATGCGGAGCGCGTCCTGGCTGACGGCGCTTGCCAGGCGTTCGCGGCCTTCGGCAGCCAGCGATGAGATCGCGTTCACGATCGGCGCAGGCGGTAGCAGGTTGATCCCCCTTGCACTTTTCAGCACGGCTTCGACCACCGACTCGTTCTCTTCCGGCTCCAGCGAACAGGTGGAGTACACCAGCCTGCCGCCGGGTGCGAGCAGGCGCAGCGTCGCCGCAAGAATGGCGCGCTGGCGCTCCGCCTGACGCGGCAGATCGCTTGGGCGCAGACGATGACGAATCTCGGGATTGCGGCCCAGCGTACCTGTGCCGGAGCAGGGTGCATCGCACAGGATCAGGTCGAAGCCTGCACTCAGCAGCGAATCGTCTACAGGCGCTGTTATGTCTGCCAGCACAGTCTTCACTCGGGCGGTAGCCGGTTTGCGATCCAACCGCCGTCGCATGGATGCGAGGCGCTTTTCGCTGATATCGGCTGCTACGATTTCTGCCTCGGGATGTCGCGCGGCCAGTACAGCCGTCTTTCCTCCGGGTGCCGCACAGCAGTCCAGGATGCGCCTTGGCGATGCCGTGGCGGCCGACGCCACTTCCGCAATCAGGCGCGAACCATCGTCAATCTCAGGCAAGGCAGCGTCCGGGGCAAACAGGGCGTGCGCGGGTGGCTCGGCCTGGTCGTAGTCGGCAACACGGCGGGCAGCCGCGCTTCCCAGGTGCCTACGCCACCGAGCCAGCAGCCAGTCGGGGTGGGCCCGCTCGGCGGGTGTCAGCGCAACAGCGAGCGTGGTACGCACGACGGGTTTGTCGCGCGAAGCGCGCCGCAGGATCGCGTTGACCATGCCCACTGCGTGAGCGGCTCCGTTGGCCCGGGCCAGTTCGACACTTTCATTCAGGGCGGCGTGCGCGGGTACGCGGTCAAGGTACAACAACTGGAACAGACCCAGGTGGATGGCCAGCAGCGCCGCTGGGTGCAGTTCGGCATCCGGACGCTGCAGCATGGGCCGCAGCACCTCGTCCAGGTACAACTGCCAGCGCAATACGCCCAGCACCAGAGCGGTAGTCAGGTTACGGTCTTCGGGTGAAAGCGCGTTGACCGCGAGAGAGTGCAGCATGTCGTCAGAGTGTGCCGCGCTCAAGGCGACGCGGCTCAGGATGTGGAAAGCTGCGGCGCGCGCTGGCGAAATCAGCTTGGCAGAAGCCTGCCTTTCTGCCGAAAAATTTCTCGGTTCCATCACGCATTCGCCTCGCCCAAAACTTCTCCGCTCTTCAACTGAAAGCCACGCAAAAACTCACCAGCCGTCATTCGCTTCTTGCCCTCCAGCTGTACTTCCTCTAAGAGCAACGTGCTTCCTCCGCCACAGGTGATCCACATTTTGCCTTCAGCAAGATTTATGTTGCCGGGTTTCCCAAAGCTGGCTGCAAGGGGAGTGTAAGTAAGGTCATGCACAATCAGCTTCTTTCCTCGCAGGCTCGTGAACGCGCCGGGCCAGGGCAGAAAGCCGCGAAAACGCTGGTCGATTTTTTTTGCTTCCAAAGTGAAATCAATCCGTGCGTCTTCCCGCGTCAGGATCGGGGCTAAAGTCGCCTTTTCGTGATCCTGCTCTTCAGGCTGGATAGCTTCTGCCTCTAAAGCCGCTAACGTTTCGACCATTAGCCGCGCGCCAATCTCAGCGAGCGACAGGAAGAGTTCCGGCGAGGTGGTGTGCGGTGTAATCGGTACCGACCGCTTCAGCAGCATGGGGCCGGTGTCCAGCCCCGCGTTCAGGCGCATGGTGGTGACGCCGGTTTCCGGGTCGCCGCCTGCGATGGCCCACTGGATAGGCGCCGCTCCTCGCCAGCGCGGCAGCAGCGACGCATGGCCGTTCAGGCAGCCAAAGCGCGGCAGGTCCAACATCCATTGCGGCAGAATGCGGCCGTAGGCGACGACGATGATGGCATCTGGTGCAAGCGCGGTCAGTTGTGCCTGCAGGTCTGCATTCGTCTTCAGCTTTTCCGGTTGCAGGACCGGTATGCCGTCTGCGGTGGCGGCCCGCTTGACCGGAGTTGGATTCACTTCACCGCTGCGACCGACAGGCTTGTCCGGCTGCGAGATTGCCAGTACGACCTCATGCCCGGCAGCGACCAGCGCGTTCAAAGTCGGCACAGCAAACTGCGGTGTGCCGCAGAAGACCAGCCGCACCTACCACTCGCCGTTCTTTTGCAGCTTGCCGATGCGGCGCAGGATCAGTTCGCGCTTCAGCCGCGAGACGCGGTCAATGAACAGCACACCGTCCAGGTGGTCGTTCTCGTGCTGAAAGGCGCGTGCCAGCAGTTCGTCGCCTTCCACTTCAAACCACTTACCGGTCACGTCCTGCGCGCGGACGCGGACGTGCATGGCCCGGTTCACCTTGTCGCGGATATCGGGCAAAGAGAGGCATCCCTCTTCCTCGGTCTGCTTGCCCTCGTGCGACAGGATCTCCGGGTTGATGAGGACCAGCTTGTCCTTGGGCTCCTTGCCAAAGGAAACATCCACGATGAAGATGCGTTTCGAGATGGCAATCTGCGGCGCGGCCAGGCCGATGCCTTCCGCCGCGTACATGCTCTCGAACATGTCGTCGACCAGCTTGGCCAGATCCTTGTCGAAGACGGTGACTGGCTCCGCCTTCTTAGCGAGCAGCGGGTCGGGATACTTGATGACGGGGTAAATCATGGTTCTTGCCTTGCCTAAAACTTTCTGATCTGGTCGCGGTAGCCGTTGAAGTTGCGCTGTGTCTCCTGCAGGCTGTCGCCACCGAATTTCTCCAACAGCAACCTTGCCAGCGTTAGCGCCACCATGGACTCCGCCGCCACACCTGCGGCAGGCACCACGCAGACGTCGCTGCGCTCATAGGCTGCCTTCACCGGCTCCCTGGTCTCGAAGCTGACGGAGCCGAGCGGTCTGCGCAGGGTTGAAATCGGCTTCAGGTGGCCGCGCACCGTGACATCCTCACCATTCGAGATGCCGCCTTCCATGCCGCCCGCGTTATTGCCCTGCCGCGTGAAGCGGGTGGAGGCGTCGCCGCCCTCCTCTGCGTAGCCGATGGTATCGTGCACGTTCGACCCCATGGACTCCGCCGCCGTGACACCGCGGCCAATCTCCACAGCCTTGACGGCCTGCAGGCTCATCACCGCCTGGGCCAGCAGGCCATCCAGGCGCTCGTCCCAGTTGACGTGGGTGCCGATGCCGGGCGGAACGCCATGTGCGACCACTTCAAAAACGCCGCCCACGGTGTCGCCGGTGCGCAGGGCGCGGTCCACTTCGCTCTTCATGCGGGCTTCCGTTTCTGGGTCGATGCAGTTCAGCAGCACCGCCTCGCGTGCATTACTGGCAACGACCTCATCCCACTGGTAGCCGCGTTCCAGTTCCACAGTACCCACGCGCACCACGTGCGACAGCACTTCGATGCCAAAGGCGTGCAGCAGCATTTTGGCCAGCGCACCGCCCGCCACGCGCGCGGAAGACTCGCGCGCCGAGGCGCGTTCCAGGATGTAGCGTGCATCGGGAAAGTTGTACTTCAGCGATCCAGCCAGGTCGGCATGGCCAGGCCGGGGCGAGGCCACTGCCTTGTGCTTGGCTGCGTCGCCCTCTTCCACCGGCAGAATCTCTTCCCAGTTTTTCCAGTCGCGGTTGGCGATGGTCATGGCCACGGGCGAACCGATGGTCTTGCCGTGACGCACGCCGGAAAGGATGTGCGCCGTATCGGTTTCAATGCGCATGCGACCGCCGCGGCCAAAACCCTGCTGCCTGCGCCAAAGCTCGCGCGCAAGAAAGTCGACATTCACGGGGACGCCCGCAGGCAGACCGCTCAACAGTGCAACCAGCGCCTCGCCATGGCTTTCGCCGGCTGTTGAAAAACGCAGCATTCATCTCCCTTTGAAAGTTTGATTGTATCAATCGGCCCTGTTCCAACGGCGCATCTCAGCCGATGAGCTGGGTGTCCGCCAGATGACACCACCGCTCCTGATCAGCGGGAGGGCACGCGCACGCTGGAGTGTCATTCCGTGCGTTTCTGATATCAGAGTAGTATCGCTTGCTTCTCACCGACAGGTAGTCTGATTTGGCGAGTCTATGACCTATAACAACGAAGCCGAGCTGCTTCCCCGGCTGGAAGAGCACATTCGCCGCTTTGAGGCGGGCCGGGTCGGCGCGCTGTGGTTTCCGCATGAACTTGAGGCGCGCTATCTCGCCGACACCGTCGCGGCACGCAGCCGCATGCTGATGGTCCAGGGTCTGGTTGGTTTGCTGGCCTATGACTTCTTCTTTGTCGGCGATTACCTGATGGCACCTGAGCACCTGATGCGCGCGGCAATCACGCGCTTTGGCGTGGTCACGCCGCTGGTGATCCTTGTCAGCCTGATGGTCAAGGGTCGGCGCAACACGGTTCTGCTTGAGATCGCGGCCTCGTGCCTGTGCATTGCCGGTGTGCTCAGCATCCTTTATGTACAAAGTGGTGCAGGTTTCGGCGAGCAGATTGGGCTCATCCTCATGCTGCTGGTGGCGAACTGTATGCTGCGTATCGAATTGCCGTTTGCCTTAATTATTTCCGCCATCACACTGCTGCTTAGCCTCTTGTCCCTGCATTTCGATGCTTCCCTTCTGCCAACACAAAAACTATTTTCAGCCGGCATTCTTGCCTGGGTGGCACTGCTGACGCTTACGGCGAACTACACCATGACACGGGAGCGCCGTTACTCTTACCTGCTGCAGCTCCGCGGCCGCCTGCAACGCGGCCTCCTGGCCGGTGTTAATGCCGAACTGTTAGCGCTGTCTACAACGGACCGCTTGACGGGCCTGCCGAACCGGCGTGCCTACGACGAACGGCTGAACGAATTGTGGAAGATTGCGCAGGAGCGCAAAGAACCCATCAGCGCCGTTATGGTGGATGTGGACTTTTTCAAACGGTTGAACGATACGCACGGCCATCCCTACGGTGACAAGGTGCTGCAACGCGTTGCATCGCTGCTGCAGCAGGCGTTGCGCGCCGAAGGCGATTTTGTGGCACGTTTCGGCGGAGAAGAATTTATTGTGCTGCTGCCTGAAACCGAGCCCGAAGCTGCCCTAAAGGTTGCCGAACGTATGCGGATCCTGGTGCAGGTGGCCGGCTCGCCTGCCATGCAGAAGGACTCGCCGTTCTTACCCAGCGATCTTTGGACCACGGTAAGCTGCGGCGTGGCGACA
>CAXTFT010000016.1:26233-34247 GCA_964243585.1 uncultured Terriglobus sp. | reverse complement strand
CGTCGTACTCAAGGTTGGAAATGCCTCTCCGCATGCGTTAGCATGCCGTGCCTCATGGTACGCCGTCAGGCGTGTCGCAGGCCCGCAGTCGAACACGTGGGGTATGCTGTTCCCGCACCGTAACAGATTGCACCGGAGTTTCAACATGCGTCGTCTTCTAGCCTGCACGCTTGCCCTTGCCGCGCTTTCCCCGTTTGCCACCGCACAGCAAGCACCCGCCGGGAGCGGCCTTGCCATGACGCCGCCCATGGGCTGGAACAGCTGGAACTGGTTCGCGGGCAAGGTCACGCAGGACGACGTGAAGCAGGCCGCCGACCTGATCGTGTCCACCGGCATGCGCGACGCGGGCTACGTTTACGTCAACATCGACGACACGTGGCAGGGCAAACGCGATGCAAAAGGCGTCCTGCAGCCGAACGAAAAGTTTCCTGACATGAAGGGTCTCGCGGACTACGTCCACGGCAAGGGGTTAAAGCTGGGCATCTACAGTTCGCCCGGCGACCAGACCTGCGCCCATTTCGAAGGCAGCATCGGTCACGAACAGGATGACGCCAACCAGTATGCAGCGTGGGGCATCGATTATCTGAAGTACGACCTGTGCGGCTTCCGCAAGGAGATGCAGAGGGTGGCACCGGGCGATGACGCAGCAGCCAAGACGCGGCAGTACAAAATGATGCGCGACGCCTACGAGAAAATGCACCAGGCGCTGCTGAAGACGGGCCGGCCCATCGTCTACAGCCTGTGCCAGTACGGCCTCGACTCGGTTTGGCAGTGGGGACCGCAGGTCGGCGCAAACCTGTGGCGGACCACCGGCGACGTCAGCCCGGATTTCTGGAGCTTTTCTTTTATTGCGCAGATGCAGATCGGCATCGCGAAGTACGCGGGCCCGGGCCACTGGAACGATCCGGACATGCTCGAGGTGGGCAACGGCAAGCTGACTCTGGATGATGACCGTACCCACATGGGCCTGTGGGCCATGCTGGCCGCGCCGCTGCTGGCGGGTAACAACCTCACCAAGCTGACGCCCGAGGTCAGCTCCGTCCTGTTGAACAAAGAGGTCATTGCCATCGACCAGGACACGCTGGGTCGCGCTGCGGAGCGCGTCTTCAAGGAAGGCCCGGTTGAGGTCTGGTCGCGTCCCCTGGCCGACGGCGGACGTGCTGTTGCCGTCATCAACTTCGGTGAGGACTTTACCTTTCTGCGCGGCATCGACCTGCACCTGAAGGAAGCGGGCGTCCGCACCGGTGCGCCCGCGCATGATGTTTGGGGAGCAAAAGACCTGGGCAGCCTGAGCGACGGCTACAAGGGCGGGCTAAAGCGGCACGGAATGCTGTTGCTGCGTTTCCCCAAGTAGAGAGATAGTTGTTTGGACAGTCCAACCGGTCCGGTACGCCTGCTCGCCACCAGGTGGGTTCCCTGCTTTCATGGCTTCTTCAGCGTGCGGCCGTCTGCGGACAGAGAGTTGCCTTCTATCCGCAGCTGAAATCTGAACTGTTTACTCATAACGCAAAGCATCAATCGGGTTCAGGCTTGCGGCCTTCCACGCCGGGTAGATACCAAAAACCAGACCTATCCCTATGGAAATGATAAAGGCCGCGATTACCCATGCACTGGACAGCAGCGATGGCAGGAATACGTGCAGTGTAAGTGCCACCAGCGACCCGAGCGCCACGCCCACAAAGCCTCCAATCGCGCAGAGCACCATGGCTTCCAGCGTGAACTGCAACAGGATGGTGCGCTTGGTCGCGCCAATGGCCTTGCGCACGCCGATCTCACGGGTGCGCTCGGTTACTGAGACCAGCATGATGTTCATCACGCCCACGCCGCCCACCATCAGCCCTACGCTCGAAAGCGCAAACATCAGCAGGAACAAGCCGCCGGTAAGTTGCGACCATAACCTTGTCAGCGAGTCCGAACCGAAGATCGCAAAATTATCATCCTTGTCCACCGGCACCTTGCGGCGCGCGCGCAATACTTCCCTCACCTCTTCTTCTACTGCGGACTTATAGATTGGATCGACATACTTTACGGTAATCCAGTAATCCAGAATCTCCGGATGGATATGGTGGAAGGTTGTAATGGGAAAGTAGCAAAAGTTGTCAGAGGGATTTCTGCCCGGCGCGACGCTCTTCATGTTTTCGAGCGTTCCAACAACGGTCGCTGAAATGCCGGCAACCTCAATCTCCTTGCCAATGGCGTCGCCATTCGGAAATAAGTCTTCTGCAGTGTCGTGGCCAAGGATGACGATCTTCGCCGCGCGGTCTTCTTCTTCTTTTGTGAAGACGCGACCAGATGCAACAGGCCAGTCGTTCACGATATAAGAGGTGAAACTGTCACCTCCAAGGCCCACGTTCTCAGCCTTGCGCCCGCCGCCCTTGACAGTGGTCATGCCCTCCGCGCCAAACCCGCCAAAGTTGGCGTAGCGCAGCCCGGCCGCTGCTGCCACCACGTGGGGCAGCCCGTTCAGCGCCTTTACGTCGTCATAGGTCAGTTGTTTGCGTGACAACTCTTCCAGCGTGGGACGCGAACCAAAGACAGAAAAACGAAAGACAAAGAGCGAGTTCGATCCAAGCTGCGAGATGATGCCGTTCACCGTGTCATTCAGCCCATTGATGACAGACGACATCACGATCACAGTCAGCACGCCGATGACAATGCCCAGCACGGTAAGACCGCTACGCAGCTTGTTGGCGCGCAGCGTGTCAAGCGAGATGGTGATGGTTTCGCGTACGTCAGACAGGTTCATGACATGTCACTCCGCAGTGCGGTGATCGGGTCCAGCATGGCTGCCTTGCGTGCGGGATACACGCCGAAGAAGATGCCGACACTGGTGGCGACCAGCAGGCCCACCGCGACGCTCCACCAGGCAATGCTCATGGGAAAACCGGCGACCATGGAGATGGCAAAACCTACACCGACGCCGAACAGCACGCCGAGGATGCCGCCCGCCGTGGCCATCAGGCCACTTTCAATAATGAACTGCAGCAACACATCGCGCCGCCGCGCGCCCAGCGCCTTGCGCACGCCGATCTCCCGTGTGCGCTCCGTCACACTGACCAGCATGATGTTCATAATGACGATGCCGCCGACGATCAACGAAATTGCGGCAACGGGGATAGCGATCGCTCCGAATAAGTTGGTTACTGTCTTGAAAAGTGACAAAAAGGTATTATTCAGGTCGAGCGTAAAGCTGTCGTCTTCGCCCAGCCGGTCGTGGCGCGCACTGCGTATGATTGTGCGCACCTCCGCACCGGTATCTTCCAGCGGCGCTCCGGTGCCGGGAGCCTTTACATAAATTGTAAGTGTCTTTTGCGTACCGTAAGTGCGCTGGTAAGTGGTAATAGGTACCGAGACGTAATTGTCCTGGCTATTACCCAGTGTCTTACCCTGCTTTTCACCCAAACCAATAATGGTGTACACCACGCCATCCACGCGGACTTCCTTATTGATGGGGTCGTCACCCTTTAGAAGATTCTCCTGAATATCGGTGCCTACAATGGCGACGTGCGCGCCATGCTCGACTTCGGTCGGCGTGAAGGACCGGCCCTCGATGATGTTTAGGTTGCTGATGTCAGCCATGGCCGCAGTCCATCCGCGCAGACTGACGCCTGTGACAGAATCGGTGCCGTACTTGACACCAACGTTTGAGCCCTGGCTGGCGCCCACCCGGACGCAGCGCTTGCAGTTTTCACTAACCAGGTTGAAGTCGTCCAGCAGGATGTTACGGCGCTTCTGGTACCGGGTGTACTCGGCGAAGCTGGTAATTAGATTGGGCTGTTTGGAAACGGTAAACACGTCGGAGCCGTAGCGGTTCAGCTTTTGGTCGACATAGGCATTTGCGCCGTTCACCAGCGTCACGACAGAAATCACGGCGGCCACGCCGATGACCACGCCGAGCAGGGTCAGCACGGTGCGCAGTTTATTCGCCCACAACGATTGCAGCGCCAGCTTCAGCGCCTCAGTCCAATGCATGTTTCACCTGGCACTTCCAGCGTACTCCTGGTACGCGGCCAGCCGCCTGAAAGTTCCCGGCTTATAGCCGCCGCCTTGCTCACACATGCCCAATTCTGGTCGAAACTGCACGCAAAAAACCTTGTTTCGCGCCTCAAAAACGCGTTACAGCACGCCTGAGACGCAGGCGTTTCCCGCCTTGTGGGCAGGGCCGCGCTGTTGTTGATGCGTGCAAAAAGTGCTTTTTCGAATGCAAAACCGCCACCATCGGCGATGAGGCGCATCCAAAATCAACGATGTCTTTCCTGCGGCGTGCGCGCCACGAAAATGGAATTTACCTAAACCCTGTGCCGACCGAGGTGGGTGCAACCAAGCACATCTTCCAGATCTTCCGGAAGCTGCTGACCGGCAAAGAGGAGCGCGTTCCCCGACGGCAGTTGGGTCCGTTCCACACGGATGCGGCGGTGTATGCCACGGCGCCCCCAAGCGGCCTGCGCATCACCCTGCTGGGACACTCCTCGCTGCTGGTCGAGATTGACGGCACCACGCTGCTGATCGACCCTGTGTTCTCCAAGCGGGCCTCGTTTGTGCAGTGGTTTGGGCCTGGCCGCTTTTTCCCGCCGCCGCTTCGAATTGAAGATTTGCCGCCGCTGGATGCGGTCCTGATTACCCATGATCACTACGATCACCTGGACTCCGATGCGGTGCAACGGCTCAGTGACCGGGTGCCGCTCTTTATCTGCTCGGAAGGTGTTGGCGGCCATCTAAAGCGGTGGGGCATCGACGCGGCGAAGATTCATGAATTGAACTGGACCGACAGTCTGACCGTTCCCGCAGCTACCGAGACACCACTCACGCTTACAGCGATGCCGGCGAGGCATTTCTCGGGCCGATCGTTCAAGCGCTACACCACGTTGTGGTCATCCTTCGTGCTGCGAACCGATCGCCACAACGTGTACCACGGAGCGGATTCCGGCTACTACGATGGCTTTCAGGAGATTGGCGAGGCTTACGGCCCGTTCGACCTGGCAACCCTTGAGATCGGAGCCTTCGATCCGCTGTGGAGCGACATCCACATGGGGCCGGACAATGCTGTTCTGGCTGCAAAGGACCTTCAGGCGAAGGTGCTGATGCCGATCCATTGGGGCATGTTCAACCTGGCCTTTCACGACTGGTTCCAGCCCCCGGAGCGCGTTACGGAGGTAGCGGCAGCAGCGGGTCTGCCTCTTTGGATACCGCAACCGGGCGAACCTGTGGAGTTCGACGGCGCGGAGCGCAATACGCTTTGGTGGCGGCGCTACATGAGCCCTGTCACGCAACCGGGCAGCGAACAGGCAGGAGACGCGGCGGCAAAACTAGCAATCCGAGCCTAGCTTCCCGTGCAAGGCCTTTCAGGCGCGCTTCTCCGGCAGGCATTTCGCGACGCGCTTGGCGTGACGAAAGAGTCGGCTTCCCATGACAGTGCCGTTCAAGCGGGCATTCAGTGTGTCCTTTCGCGGAGTCACAAGCTCGTACACTTGGAGGTATGCTTGCCCCGCTGGTTGCGCTTGTTACCACCCTGCTGACCTTTGCGGGTCTTGTCTACCTTTTGCTGGCGTTGTTTGCGGCGCGAGCATTTCGCCGGGAGCCACCAGCACCGCCGCCCGCCGCCTGGCCCACCGTGTCGGTTCTAAAGCCGGTCCGGGGCATGGACCCGCACCGGTATCTCGCTTTTGCCAGCATGTGCACGCAGCAGTACCGCGGCCGATTTGAGCTGCTGCTCGGCATCTCTGACCCTGCTGACGCCGAACTCGCCGGTGAGGTAGAGCGGCTGAAGGCGGAATTCCCCCAGTCCATGATCCGTGCCATCCCATGCCCCGAAATCCTCGGCAACAACGGCAAGGTGAGCACGCTGATCCAGATGGTGCCGCACGCGCTGGGCGAGGTGCTGGTCATCAACGACGCGGACATCCTTGCCGGACCGCATTACCTGTCTGCGATCATGTCTGCCATGGCGGGTCCTAACGTTGGCTTTGTCACCGCGCCATACCTTGGCCGAACTCTGGCGAAGCCCACGCTGTGGGCACGGCTGGAGTCGCTGGGCATTGCCGGCGACCTCCTACCGGGTGTCTTCACCGCGCGGCTGCTGGACCGTCGCATTCGATTCGGTCTTGGCAGCACGCTGGCACTCCGCAGGTCCACGCTGGACAGCATTGGCGGCATGGAGCCCCTGCTGAACCGCATTGCCGACGACTATGAACTGGGCGAGCGGGTAGACCGCGCCGGCATGCGCGTGGTGCTGTCGCCTGAGGTGGTGCAGACATCGGTGCCGCAGTACAGCGTTCTCGACTTCTGGCAGCACCAGGTGCGCTGGTGGCGTACGGTTCGCGATGCGCGCCCATGGAGTTTTGCCGGCATGGTTCTCAGCTATGCCTTGCCATGGGCCATGTTGAACGTGGTTGCCTGCGGGCTTGCGCTGCCCAGCCTGACACTGCTGTCGCTGGTGCTGCTGGCCCGCATTGCGCTGGTGCTAAACGTCGGCGTCGGCATCCTGCGCGACGGGCAGGTGCTTCGCGACCTATGGCTGCTGCCGTTGCGCGACTGCATCAGCCTGCTGCTTTGGGCGTGGAGCTACGCGGGCAATGATGTGGTCTGGCGCGGGCAGCACTTCCGCCTGGAGAACGGCACCATGGTGCGGCAGAAAGTTTCGTAGTCCTTCGTCGTTCCAACCGAAGCAAAGCCTGCTTCGTCGTCCTGAGTGCGGTTGAAGGATCTGCTACATGCCGCGGCCATCGTTCTGCGGCAGGCACACAAACGCCAGCGCGCATGGAAAGACAACGGTACACACGGCAACGGTGGCCAAGAGCAAGTAGGTCATCGGGGGGAGGGCCTCTTCGTTCATAAAACACGAAAGTTCCCGCAGAGTAGCGTTTGCCCTTCACTTTGCAACATCACTTCTGTGCAGGCTCGTTGCCGGGTGAAATAATCAGGGCTGAACGCCGGTTCCGTTCGCCCGTTCGAACGCTGCCGCACAAGTGAAAGAAGGTCATCATGCCCATCGATTTAGAGGCTTCGCTCTCCCTCTCCGACCCTGAAATTGCCGCGCAGATCGCCTATGAGGCGGAGCGCCAGCATGACGGTCTGGAAATGATCGCGTCGGAGAACTTCGTCTCGCGCGCCGTGCTTGAGGCAGCGGGGACGGTGTTCACGAACAAGTACGCCGAGGGGTACCCAGGCAAGCGTTATTACGGCGGCTGCGAAATTGCCGACGTGATTGAGAACGTGGCACGCGACCGTGCCAAGCAGATTTTCGGTGCGGAGCACGTCAATGTGCAGCCACACTCCGGCTCGCAGGCCAATGCTGCTGCGTACATGACGCTGATCCAGCCGGGCGACACCATTCTCGGGCTCGACCTGGCGCATGGCGGCCACCTGACCCACGGTCACAAGCTCAACTTTTCCGGCAAGCTCTACCGCATCGTCGGCTACCAGGTGAGCCGCGACACCGAGACCATCGACTACGACGAACTGGAAGCACTGGCAAAGCGCGAAAATCCCAAGGTCATCGTCGGCGGCGGTTCAGCGTACTCGCGTATCTGGGACTTCGAGCGCATGCGTGCCATTGCCGACTCTGTCGGTGCCTACCTGATGGTGGACATGGCCCACTTCGCGGGGCTGGTCGCGGGCAAGGTACACCCTTCCCCTGTGCCGCATGCGCACATGGTCACCACCACCACGCACAAGACGCTGCGTGGACCGCGCGCGGGCCTGGCCATGTGCAAGGCCGAGTTTGCCACGGGGCTGGACCGATCCGTATTTCCGGGCCAGCAGGGTGGGCCGCTGATGCACGTGATTGCGGCCAAGGCCGTGGCGTTTCGGGAGGCACTGCAGCCGGAGTTTCAGGCTTACAGCGCGCAGACCGTTGCTAATGCCCGCGAGCTCGCCGCAGCGCTAGCCGGGGAGGGCTACCGCATCGTCTCCGGCGGCACGGACACGCACCTAATGCTGGTGGATGTGTTTGCGAAGGGCATGCTGGGGTCAGAGGCGGAGGCCGCGCTAGGCCGCGCCGGAATTACCGTGAACA
>CAXTFT010000016.1:6586-26223 GCA_964243585.1 uncultured Terriglobus sp. | reverse complement strand
CCATTCCGTACGATACCAACCCGCCGCTGAAGCCGAGCGGAGTGCGCTTTGGCACGCCGGCGCTGACTACACGCGGCATGCGCGAGCCGGAGATGCGGCAGATCGCAGGCTGGATTGCCGAGGCATTGGAGCACCGCGCGGATGAATCGCGACTGCGCAGCATCCACCGGAAGGTGTCGGCACTGGCTGAGGAGTTTCCGCTGTACGGCTGGCTGCGGCAGCCTGTGGAGGAACGTGAGATGGTGCTGGCCGACTGACGACGGCAGCATGGATGCAACCGGAGGAGGCATGCAGGCCATGTCTCCTCCGGTTTGTTGCTGTTGCTTTCTAGCAATTAGGGCAGGAAGGTGATGCAGGCAGGCGTGCCCACCGGGACGTACTGCCCGGTGAAGCGTGGCACTGCCAGGTTGCCCTCCAGTTCGTAGACCGTCAGGTTGTCGCTGCGCTGATTGCCCACGTACAGAAATCGTCCCGAGGGATCGATCTGGAACTGCCTCGGGTAGTCGCCACGGGTTGCGGTCTCGGCGGCAAAGGTGAGCTCTCCACCAGAACCGACGCGGAAAGTCGTGATGGTATCGTTCAGGCGGTTGGACGCATACAGCACACGGCCACTGAGTCCAATCTGCAGTTCCGACGCGAAGCTGGTGCCGGTAAAGCCGGGCGGCAGCGCGGACACGGATTGCTGCTGCGTCAGCTTGCCGCTGCCATTGTCAAAGTGAAAGAGCACCAGCGTGGAAGCCTCTTCCTGAATGGAATATAGCCAGCGGCCGTTCGGGTGGAAGACGATGTGGCGTGGTCCGTCGCCGGGCGGCAGCGTCACAAAGGGCGTTGCCGCGGGCGTCAGGCTGCCGGTGCGCGCGTCGAAGCTGTAGACGTAGATGCGGTCCTGCCCCAGGTCCGTCTGCAGGACGTACCGGTTGGAGGGATCGACCAGGATGCAGTGGGCGTGCGGTGCGTCGTGTCCGCTGACGGCAAAGCTGCCCTGCGGTGCACTGGTTGCCTTGGCCGGTCCGACATTGCCGAGGTCGTTCTCCACGGTTACGGGTGCTCCTAGAAAGCCACCCTGCTGCACGGGCAGCACGGCGATGTTGCCACCGCCGTAGTTAGCGACGAAGAGGTAGCGTCCCGTGGCATCCAGGCTGAGAAAGACGGGGCCGCTGCCGCCGGAGGATGCCGTGTTTAAGAGGCGCAGGTCGCCGGTTTGCTTGTTGACCTTGAACGCTGTCACGGAACCACCGGTCCCGCCGAGATAGTTGCCGATTTCGTTCACCGCGTACAGGTAATTGCCGTCATCGGAAGCGAGCAGGAAAGATGGATTGACGATGTCTGACGCCAGCTTGATGAGCGAGAGATTGCCCGAGAACTGGTTCATCTCGTAGAGGTAAATGCCCGCGCCATGATCGGGGTAGGTGCCAACGTAGACGAACTGCTTCCTGCCAAAATTGAAGTACGGGATGGTTAGGGCACTTGCCTGGGTCGCGGTGGAGGCAGCGGCAATCGCGGCTGCCCCGGAAAGAAAACCTCGGCGCGAAACTGAAGTGGATGAAAGCGAACGACGGGGGGCATTGCTTGGCATGATGCTCTCCTGATTGCTTGGCAGGTGCCATAAACGCGGGCACGCCTGCGAGTGAGTCGAGGTGCAACTGCGCCCCTCTGGACGGGCATGCGCTTGCATGGATAAAGAACACACAGGGCGTGCTGCCGCGGATCACGGTCGCATCGTTTTCCGGCACATCGCGTTGTGTACCGGTCCGTTCAGGCAGGTAAAGTAGCGGTCGAGAACCCCTACCGGAGAATTGCTTTGGGTCAGGTGCTTGCACGGAGCATAGCCGCCGAGGTCTACCCGCGCAATGCTAAATTTGCTCTTTTCTGCTGAGCTTTGCTCACTTGCAGGGCACCTAGGACAACCATCCTAGATAAGACCTGGACCTTTGCCTCAGGCAGCCTCTGATGAAGCGCTGGCAGCAGTGAGAGGACCCTTACGACGTGCTCACGGATCCGTTGCAGGCGAGAGTGCCGTTAGAACAGGCGCTCCGCACGCCGGATATTGCCTGCCGTGCCGATGTTTGCTAGCGAGAAGTTGAAACGGTAGGCGTTTTCATTACGCACACTGCCCAGTTGGTACTTGCGGTACTCCACAGAAAACCCGCAGCAGTTCCAGTTGTAGGCAAACTGCGCGGCGGCGTACTGCGCCTGCACCGCGCGGATGGTGTTGGTCGTGGTGGACTGCGGCTGGACCGCGCTCAGGTCGAGTCCCATGTTGGCGGCGATGCTCAAGCCCGGCTTGGTCGGCGTGCCGTAGCCCAGCAGGAAGCGTAGCTGCGAGAAGTCTGACGTACCCGATGTGACCGTAGCGTTGCCTGTGCCGGTGCCGGTGGAAAAGCGTCCGGGGGCGTTCAGGCGGGCATGGCTCAGGCCGCCAAAGACGGGGCCGCCATGGAAGTCAAGAAACGTATTGCTCTGTGTGAACTTGCCGGCGTGGGTGTCGTAGTTCATGTCCCACTCCAGGTCGATGTGGTCGGTGGCGCTGAGCTTCATCTGCGACACGATCGGTGAGGTGTCCCGCTTGTCGGTCAAAAAGGCGACGCCGCTCAGGTCCAGCGTGGTGTCCAGCACGTTGCGCCGGTTGTTGACGATAACGCCTCCGAAGCTGTCGTCGAAGTAGGAGCGCTGCACCAGCTTCCATCGCAGCGTTTCACGAGCGCCGCCGCAGGTGCCGTCCGTCTCACTTGGGGTCTCGCCGGTTTCGCAATCTCGCTTCTTGGATGGCCTTAGGAACAGACGCTGGACAAAGCCGTACTCCAGTTCGTTCTTGTTGCTGACAACGTCGGTATCGTCGAAGCGGAGTGTGCGTGTGAAGTCGTCCACGCCGGTGGCGTAACGGTAGCGCAGCGTTGGTTCGATGGTGTGCTTCGCCTGCCGTCCAAGGAATTTCGAGAAAACGCCGGTGTCAAAGGTGCGTTCCAGCACGGGTGCGCGCATCTCGAACTCGGCTTCAGTCAGCAGGCGGTTCAGGCTGGCGGCGCGCTCCGTAGGTGGCGGCCCGGGCAGGCTGGTTGCCGCGCGGGAGTGCTGATACCAGGTGTCGCGCAGGCCCACAGAGGGCCGGAAGTGAATGCCGCCGAAAGCAAACGGCAGCGAAAGCCTTGGATGCACATCCATCCGGCTGACAAAGTCCGACGCAAAGCCGGTCTGCGCTACTGTCGTGCCCTGGGTGCGTTTCAGTGCGCCGAAGTTCGCGGTGGCACTCCACACCAGCGGCGTATTGCCGAGCCGGCGCTCAAGGACTTCGCCCTGTAACTGCGGCGCGTGAAAGATGCGGATCTGGTCGCCGGTGCGCACGATCTTGAGGCCCTGGTAGCGGTCTGCCTCAATGGCCGCGACATAGCCGTTCCGCGCATGGGTGCCGTAGGCGTAGGAGGTAATGTCGGACGACACGGCCTGGTTGAAGTTGTCGGTAAAAGCCTCGCGATAGATGTAGCTGCTGAGGTATTCCACGTTGGCGGCCACGCGGGTGTAGTTGCTGAAGTCTTTGCGTCCACTGAAGGTGGCGTCTTCACCGCCCTGGTTGATGTAGGTGGCCACGGGCCTGCCGTTTGCGTCCTGAGTGGTCTGGTAGAAGCCGCGGTCGAGCAGGCCGGCGTAGTGCGCATTGAGAAAGTTCATCCCATTGCCGCGCATGCGGAATGTGGCGGACTGCTGCCATCCACGGCTCGAAAAATACTCCGCGCCCACGGTCAGTTCGGCAGAGCGCCCCAGGGGCATGTAAATCTGCTCTCCCAGAACAATGCCCTTCTTCGACGAGCTGCCGATTACCGGGATCAGGAAGCCGCCCTGCCGCTCGCCTTCGCCGGTTGGGTGCGTGACGTACGGCAGAAAGACCAATGGAACGTTGAACAGACGAAAGGTCGTCTTGGTGGCGCGCGCCTTGCCGTTGGCTACCGAGAAATGGCGGGACGTCAGCTGCCAGTCCGGCTTTGGAAGTTGGCAGCTGGTGACCGTGCCGTCGTAGATGTCGAACTGGGCTGGCCCGTTCTTGACCACCATGCGCCCGGTAAACAGAAAGGGGTTATCGGTAGTGTAGACGTTGCCACGCGGCGTGCCGCGCACGCCCACCGAACCCTGTACATCATAAAAACGACCGGTTTCGCTGCGGATATTCAGCGTGGCGCGGCTGGCGCTTATGGACTCAGTGTTCGATGCGCCATGGATGTGAATGTGGCCAGTTGCCTCCAGATCGCCGGTGGCTTCGTTGTAGGCGATGCGGTCCGCTTCCACGGAGTAGTCACCGTGCTGGATGTGCACGTCACCCTCCAGCAGGGTACTGTCACCGTTGCTGGATTGCCGGATGCTTTCAATGACAACTTTGCGATCGGCGGCTTCCGGCACGGGCATGGCAATGGGGTAACGGTCAGCGGAAGGACTCTCCGGCAGGTCCGCCGGGTCCTCGGTGCGCGTGGCATCCAGCGGTGTCGACGCAGATTGGCTCGGTGTTGCAGGTGCTGCATTCCGCGTTGTCTGCGGAGGTGCCTCCCTGGTTACCTGTTGGGCACCGCAGCGTGTGCCGGGTACCGCGGCAAGCGTGATACACCAGCAAATAGAACCTACTGCCAAGCGAAACCGGCGCGATTGCCGCGCGGCTGATGGGAACGCGAAACTCTGTTGATTTAGCACTGCCGGATTCATTCTACGAAAGCGAGTCTACCCTTTGAGCACCGCAAGCCCACTTCCTCTGCCCCTCCTGCCGCCACCCACACTTTCGCAGACAGACGCGCGTGCGCTGAAGCAGCAGGTGGCTATCCGGCTGGCGGAACATCGCCAGCGCAGGCCACGGGCGGCGGAAGCGCAACCTGTGCTGCCTATGGAGGGTATGCAGTCGCTCAAGACCCGCCAGGTCGCCAGTTCCGTTGCGGCCCGTTTTGCTGAAAGCGTGTCCTACCGTGACTTCTTAAAGGAAGAAGCGAAAGCTGCGGTTCGCCAGGCCGAGGCGGCCGCTGAAGTGGCGCTCCGCAACGCAGCAGCGGTTGCAGCCGCGCAAAAGCAGTTGCTGGACGAAATGCAGCAGTGGAACGAACAGGCATCCGCCCCCGCGCAGGCCGATCCTTCCGCTGAGAGGGCTGGTTTGCGGCAGACCGCAGCGCCCCCGAACCACATGCATGCAAACTCCCCTGCCACCGAGCCGCAGCCCGCCACCATGCTCACGGTTCCTTCATCCATGCAGGCGGCGATTGCAGCCGTTCCCAGCTTTACAGAACCCCTGTTTTCCCCGGAAGAACGCTTCCAGGTGCCCGCCGAGCCGACAGAGCCAGCGGTTCCGCTACCAGCCAACCTGATCGAGTTTCCCCGTCAGCTGGTCGCTGCCCGGCGCGCGCGTCCGCGCCTGGCGGAAGGCCCCCTGCGGGATGAGGCCGATGCTTCGCCCGAACGAGCGCAGCTTCGCATCTTCGAAGTGGAAGCCAGTTCGGTCTCGATCGAGCCAACCATCTCGACCGCACTGCCGGAATGGCACACCATTCGGCTGGACGCAACGGAATCGGCGCGTGTGGCAGAACAGCCGGATGCGCAGACATCGCTGGCCTTGCCGGTGTTTACCGCGCCGTTGTCACTGCGGCTGATGGCGGCGGCAGTGGATGGCTGCTGCATCGTCACGGCCTTTCTTACGGCGGTTGCGGCTGCCGCGTACGCCTCGCCAGAACTGCCCGGCGGCCTCTACGCCGCCGTGGCCACGGTGGGCACGCTGTTCGTGTTCGGCCTGCTGTACTACATGCTGTTCTTCACGCTGAACGATGCCACGCCCGGCATGCGCTACGCGCGCATCGGCCTGTGCACCTTTTCCGACGATAACCCCACACGCAGCAGCATGCGCCGCCGCTGCTTCGCGACGCTGCTGGCGGGCATGCCGCTGGGTCTTGGCCTGGTGTGGGCCTGCATGGATGAGGACGGGCTGGGCTGGCACGACCGCATCTCGCGGATGTACCCCCGGGAGTACTAGGCATCCAGGCAAAGCTCAGGACGCGGAGACTGCGGTACGGTCGGAGACAGCGGTACAGTCGGGGACAGCTTAGGCTGTGTTACTCGCAAGGGCATGGCTTCAGCCATGCCAAAGAGCAGTCCCCTAGGATCGGCTTTAGCCGCTGAGGCACGCTTTCTCGCCGTGAGCTTTGTGAAAGCAGACCTCAGGGGCTAAAACCCAGTCATTCACAGGTGTTTGGTGGCATGGCTAAAGCTATGCCCTTCCGCAAACCTGCATCAGCAAGTGAAAACCGATTTTGAGCTTAGAGCAAAAAGAAGCCAGGCAGCATGCCTGGCTTCTTCTGCCTAAGAAAACCTAAAAGGTCGTACTGACCGACAGGCGGATGGTCTTGCGCGGCTCGCGCAGGATGTAATCTGCGCCGTAGAACTGCAGGGCCTGGGCGTAGCTGTAGCGGCCGGCGCCAGTGTTCGGAAAGAAACCGCGGAAGGTGTCACGGTCCGTGGCCAGCTGCTGTGGCAGCGTCTCATACAGGCGCAGCGGGTTGTAGGCGTAAAAAAGGCGGAAGGGCGCGTTGACGATGGGCAGGATCACCTGGAACTCCGCACCGTTCGACATGCGCGGCACCAGGTTGGTACCCGGTGCGTTGTTCAGCTGCCGCGGGAAAACGATCTGCTTGCCGCCGGAGCAGGCACCATTGGTGAAGACAGGGCAGCCGTACAGCGGGCTCGACAACGAGGCCGAACCCAGCGCGCTCTGCTGTAATTGCGACTGCAACAGGTTAAAAGTCATGTTGAAGTCGGTAAACAGCGCAAACGTGACCTGCGAGATGATCGGGATGCGGTATTCGAGGTTGGCCGTGAACGAGGTATCGCCGCCAACCGTGACCAGCCGGTAGATGGGCAGCGGGATCTGAATATTGCCCAGGTTTGAGTTGGTCGGATCGCGTGGAATTGTGTTGCCGTCCGGGTTGGTCAGGTTGAAGTTCACACGCGTTGGAATAAAGGTGTACGGTGTGCCGGAGCGGATATCGAAGCCACGCAATTCCTGCTCGCCGCCGCTGTACAGCCGGTTGAAGGGCGGTGCCACCTGTCCACCGAAGCCCTGCGCATGGGCAAACTGCAGGCGAGCACCCAGTACATTGTGGCCCTCGCGGTTGATGCGCAGACCCTTCATGGGGTAGAACTGCCGGAACGCCGCTACCGGCGAAAAGTACTTCACGTTGCCGCCCGCGCCCGCAACCTGGAAGGCCAGGTTGAAGTCGCGGCCGCTGTGCGGGCCTGCCGCGCGATCGACCGACGAGTAGGTGAATGACGGCGTAACAGCCGACGAAATGATGCCGCCGAGTGCATTGTTCTGCGCAATGCCGCTGCGGAAGTTCAGCGTCTCGAAGACGTTGCGGGTGTTGTCATTGAAGGTGGAAATATTCGACCGTGTCAGCGCATAGGTGACGCCCACGCGCGAGATGCCTGCCGCGTGCCGGAACAGGTGGCGCAGCGGCGTACTGGCGGAAAGCGTCAGGCCGGTGCTGCTCTGGTTGTAGTTCGTCAGCAGCGATTGTTGCGCGTTTGATAAGTTGGTGTTGCCCTGGCCGGCCGCACCGTAGCTCTTGGCGGGGTTGTAATCGTATTTGCTGGCGAAGATCTGGAAGCCGACCGAGATGGGCTTGTTGCGCAGATATGGCTCCGTAAAGCCAAAGGTCAGGTTGCGCGACAGGTCGCCGATGTTGGCCACAACGGAGAGGGTCTCACCGAGACCCAGGAAGTTGTTGGTCTCATAATTCAAGCCGACAAAGGAACCCGACAGCCCGGACAGGCCGCCGTTCAGGCCGATGGAGTTCTTGCCCTTCTCCTTCAGCTTCAGCAGGAGGTCGACGGTGCCCTCGTCGTTGTTGGTGCGCGTTTCGCTGTCCTGGTCGGCCTTCAGAGTGTCGAAGTAGTTCAACTGGTTCAGCCGCAGGATGGAGTTTTCCCATGCCTGGTTGTTGTACTGCTGACCCTCTTCCAGCATCAGTTCACGGCGGATGACGCGGTCACGCGTGATGGTGTTGCCAGAAAACTCGATACGCGAGACGAAAAAGCGCTTGCCCTGATCGATGTCGATGTTGAGCGTGATGGTCTGCTTGGCCTCATCGAACGTTGGCGTCGGTGATCCGACGAAGTTGATGAAACCGAGTGATCCGAAGGCCTTGCGCAGGTTCTCAAGACCCTTGCCGAAGAGCGTGGCGTTGAAGTATTCGCCGTCTTTCATGGCGAACTGTGCACGCAGAGCACCGGGGTTGACCACGCCTTTGTCAAACCCGGTGAAGTTGATGCCTGCCAGCTTGTACCGCGCGCCTTCCTCAATGGGAATGGAAATATCGATGCGCTTGCCGTCGGAGGGGTGCAGCGTAAAGATGTTGATGCCGCCAGAGTCGCGCACCTTGGTAACCGGCTCGCCGGGCTGCACCTTGAAATAGCCGCGGTCGCGGTATGCGGCACGCACGCGCTCCACGTCTTCGTCCAGCTTGGTGGCATCAAAGGTCCGCGAGAACAGGTTTTCCAGAAAGATCGAGTGTGGAATGCCGATGGGCTTTGAGTTCTTCATGGCCGCGCGCAGGGTGCGGCTGTTCAGCCGCTGATTGCCCTCAAAGCCGATTTTGCCGACCTTGACCGTGGGGCCTTCCTTTACAACGAACGTGACGGCAACTCGCGCCGGCGGAATGGTCTTGACTTCGGTGCGCACCGTTGCAAACTGGTGGCCATGCTCTGACAGCAACTGCTTCAGCACGACTTCCTTGCGCTTGATGCGGGTGGGATCGTACTGGCTTTCCACGGTGACGCCGACTTTGGCCTTCTTGTCGCGCTCCAATACGTCGGAGACGGTGACGGCGTTCAGGCCTTTGTATTCGATGGATCCAATGGTCGGCTTTTCACGCACGTAGATGATGAGCTGGGTGCAATTTGCGCCTTCCGCCTTCTCAATCCGAACGTCTTCGAAGTAGCCGGAGTTCCACAGCGAGTTGAAGTCGCGCTCGACCGTAGCCGCGTCGTAGGGATTGCCCTGCCGAGAAAACAGGCGGGCAAGGATCGATTCCTTCGGGTAACGCCGATTGCCAATGACCTGCGGAGCACAGAGCGGCAATTCCCCTGTCGGTGCCGCGGCGGGCAGTGACGTTGCCTGTGCCGCCAGAGGCGCAGGCTGCAACAGCATGCCACCGCTGAAGGCAAGCAGGGTCAGCAGGCCGCCCGTGCGACCGCTGCGAAGTATGCCACGAGCTCCCATCAAACGATGGAGTGAGGAGGTCCGCACATTCCTGTGCTCATGTTGTGGGAGGCAAAGGCTGCCCCGTTCTACGGTTTTGATAACAACACCCTCACTGCAACAAACTTGCCCGCGCGGGCCGCCGCACGGTCATAAACCCGGCAAACGCACACGTGTCTTTGAGAGACGATTATAGGGGAACGAGGAGAGCGCAAGTGTATGGGCAACTTGCCCGGAAGCATCTGACCCGCTACGGCTGCACTGCGAACGGTGCAAGATTCTCTATAATTTTGGCTGGCCTGCGTCTAAGAATCTTTTGTCAGCTCCGTCTGGACGCGGTCGCTGAGCATGTCGACCGACGTGGTCTGGGCCATCTCGGTCAGTTCCCCATCCCCCTCGGTAGGCACGTCCATGCGCGCGGCTACTGCGCGCAGCAACTGCAATACCTTGGTCACTTCCTTTTCTGCAAGTAGGTTAATCTGCAGGTCCAACTGGTGCCGCACGTCGCTGCGCTGCTGCATGCGGTTCTGCTTCATCAGCACAAACGTGCTCAGCAAAACTCCCTCAACGGAGACGATCATCGCCAGCAAAATGAAGGGGTATGGATCGAAGCGCGGAACGCCGGGAATGGCGCCCGTGTTAATCAGGAACCAAAGAAGGAACCACCCTGCATGGATTGCCACAAAGCTCATACTGCCGGTAAAGCTGCCGATGGTGTCGGCTACCCTGTCCACCAGTCCCCTTCGCTCCTCCAGACCCTCCTGCATACCTGCAACTGCGCGTATGTTTTCCTCAACAGCTCCTGGCGACTTCTCGTGCGGACTCATGGACAGGTTCGATGCAGGCAGCGCGGCTGCCCAGCAAGTGCGCTGTCGATAATTGCATCGCGGGCTCTCGTTACCCGTCTGATAAGGCAGCAGTCGAGGCGGAGGATGTACATGCCGGTGAGTCTGACTCGCTTACAGTTTCGGTCAGCTTGGGATATCCAGGCACGGCGCTTTCGGCGCGTGACGGCCGATCTGCTGTTGACCATGCTGTTGGCGCTCTTACCAGTGACGCTGGCGCCCGGCCAGTACACCCGAACACCGCTGCGCAACCTTACGGGAACGGTGACGGATGCCGGCCAGGAGCCGCTACGTGGAGCCGTAGTGCAAATCGAAGCACTCGACACGCTCGTGATTCAAAGCTACGAGACAAATGAGCAGGGCGAATACCACTTCCGTAACCTGCGGTCTGACGCGGACTACAGCGTGTGGGCGACCTTTCGAGGGAACCGGTCCAAGACGCACGGCATCGGCAAGTTCGACCACAAGCTGGATCGCGACATTCCCATCACGGTCGTGCTCGCGAAGTAGCCCCTTCGCGAAGGCGTACACGGTGGTGCCCATGTTTCCCTGAGACATGGGCTGTCCCTGGTCCCACGTTTAAGGTGCGAGACGTGGGTCCCCCACGTGCATGTTGTCACGACGGCTATACTCAGATCTGCAGGCGGACTGAACGATCGCTGCTGCCTTTCGCACGTTGTAAAGGCAGGGGAGGAAAGTCCGGACTCCGCAGGGCAGTGTGCCGGGTAACGCCCGGGATCTATGCGTAAAGGCATAGAGACGGCCAGTGCCACAGAGACAATACCGCCATCCGTTTTGTAAAGGGCTCCGCCCTGAGCGCAGCGAAGGGTAAGGGTGAAAAGGTGCGGTAAGAGCGCACCGCGCAGGCAGCAATGCAGGCGGCATGGTAAACCCCACACGGAGCAAGACCAAATAGGCGGGAAAATTGTCCAGGCGTAAGCCGGGGCATGCGCGTGCCGGCCCGGTGCGCCAGACTCGCGGGTAGGTTGCTTGAGCCGGGCAGTGATGCCCGGCCTAGAGGAATGATCGTTCAGCGCTGCATCCCGGCCACGGAAGTGGTTGGGCAGTGTGGACAGAATCCGGCTTACAGGTCCGCCTGCAACACTTCTGGAACGTTGCAGGCTCTGCTGCTCCACTTGCAATCCACGAACGCTGCCGGAAACAGTAGGCGATGCGGAGGCTTGCAGCCCTCCTGCCCGGCTCCATCCACTAAACTGAGAGATGAATGTTCATTGACGAAGCACGTATTCGCATCAAGGCCGGCGACGGAGGCAACGGATGCATGGCCTTTCGGCGGGAAAAGTTCGTTCCGCGTGGCGGTCCTAGCGGCGGTGATGGCGGCCATGGCGGCGACATCCTGATGCGATCAAGCGAAAAGCACAATACGCTGGTGCACTTCCGCTTCAACCCGGAGCATAAGGCAGACCGCGGCACCCACGGCGAAGGCAGCAACATGAGCGGGGCCAGCGGCGAACACACCGTGTTGGCCGTGCCCGTAGGCACTGTCGTCTACGACCAGGACACCGGCGAGGTGCTGCATGACTTCCAGTACCCCGACGACCAATTTGTGGTGGCGCGCGGTGGCCGCGGTGGCCGCGGCAACCAGCACTTTGCCACGCCCACGCACCAGGCTCCCCGTGAGCACGAATTGGGCCGCCCCGGCGAAGAGAAACACCTGCGGCTCGAACTGAAGCTGTTAGCCGACGTAGGCCTGGTGGGCTACCCCAACGTAGGCAAATCCACCCTGATTTCAAGGCTTTCCGCCGCCCGCCCGAAGATCGCGAACTACGCCTTTACGACGCTGGAACCAAACCTGGGCGTGGTCAAGGTGGGCGACTTTCCGCACGAGCAGTCGTTCGTCATTGCTGACATGCCGGGCCTAATTGAGGGTGCCAGCCAGGGTGCAGGTCTTGGCATCCAGTTTTTGCGTCACATCGAACGCACGGCGATCCTCGCCCACCTGGTCGACGTATCCGACGGTAGCGGCCGCGAGGACCCAGTCGCCGACTTCAAAGTGATCGCGGGCGAACTGAAAGACTTTGGCCACGGTCTCGAAGACAAACAGGTACTGGTCATCGCCGCCAAGATCGACGTAGCCAACCCGGACAAGCTAAAGAAACTACAGACCTTCGCAAAACGCCGCAAGCTGCCCTTCTTCGCACTGTCAGCCGTGACCGGCGAAGGCATCGAGGCACTGAAATACGCGCTTGGCCAAGCCGTAGCCGACCACCGCAGCGGCATTCCCATCGCACCAGCCCCACCAGCACCGGTTAGGAAGCACAAGAGCGCATTTCCCGCGCCACCACCCAGCAAAAAGACCCGCTGATACATTCCGGCACAGTCCGGGCAACAGGCTTGACAGGCAGCGTATTCTTACTGGCTGGAGTTGCTCCATGACATCTGCAGAACTTGGCCGTGTACTTACCTCCGTGGATAAGAGCATTGAAGCTTCCAGGCAGCAGCGAGTGGCGGCGAGGTACGTTCGAGACAACATTGAGACAATCGTTGGTCGGCTGCGCGATCAGGAGTCAACTACCTTTGAAAGCAGCGGCAGGCAATACACGGTAAATCGGGAGCAATTACGCCGAGCGCTGCGCTGATTAGAAGATGAATGCGATCATCACGCTAATCGCCAGCCTTGTGATTGCAACCTTTTTCCTGGGTCCTCACCTTGCCGCCCGCTTCGCCATCGAACGCCTCATCGTCAAGCAGCCTGCCAAGACGCAGACTTCGACGGAGGAATTTGGACGGGCACTGTTCTTCTCTGTCCCGGTTGTAGGTCTCGCGTGCTTTCTGGTTTGGCTTCACGCGCATTACCAATATGTGTTTGTTCCTGACAAGCTGGACTGCATCTTTGCCTCCCAAAGTTCGTTTGGGCAACGGTGGTCTGCGCTGGATGCCTTGTGGCCGATCCGTGACATTCTTGTCGGAACATACCTGGAAGTTCTGGTCTATGTCGGGCTAATTTGGTTAGCTGTCCGCTTTTCTCGGCCAACCCGCTCCGCGAGGCTGTCCAGACTCAGCACCTTGTTGTTCAGCCTTGGAAAATTGTTCACGTCCCCTTATTTTAAGAGCGAGTGGGATGTCCTGGCGAGCGGGATACTGCTGCCGCTGCATACTGAAATGCTTGCGGACGTTGAGACAAAAAGTGGCAAGATCTTTCTGGGTACGTTGGAACGTTAGAACTAACGCTGACGGCAGCCTGCGGCACCTGCAACTAAGCAACGTGAGCATACGCGCAAAGAAAGATGCACAAAGAGACATGGAACGGTCCCGGCACGCGCCCGGCGAACAGTACGTCTTCCGTGACAGCTTTTACTTCGTCATTCTTGCTGGCGAGATTTCCAACATCAACCTGCGCTTCGCTTTGCCGGAGGGATCTGACCTTGAAACGCCAGAAGAACCGCCGCAAACTTTAACAGCCCCCGCGCCACATGCCACCGCAGAGTCGCAGGTACTGCGAGAGGAGTCCCTCGAGGAAGGACTTACAGGTTTGAGCGAAACGAAAAAAGCGTGAACTGATGGAGCGGCTGGAATTGCCTGCTGAGGACGAGAAACAAAGAGACATAGAAGCAAATAGGGTGTAACTCGCGTGCCCAACGATGCCATGGCTTGATGGGGTTCGCTTGCGTGGGTGGTGCGCTCCATCTGTTACAAAGGCTGTGACGTGAAAATTGAAGGTAGAATCCGTTTCACTTTCGCTGGTTTAGGCGTAGTCGCATTGCTGTCTGCCGCGCTGGCGCAGGAAGTCACGCGCAACTCAAAGGCGGATGCCCTGAAACAGCCGGAAGTGCTGCGTGGGCAGGCGCTGTTCCAGGCCAACTGCGCAGGCTGCCACGGTGCGAATGCCGGTGGCGGCATGGGGCCGAACCTGCTGGCATCGTCGCTGGTGCGGCATGACGTCAAAGGCAGCGAAATCGGCAAGGTGCTGGAAGTGGGCCGCCTGGAGAAAGGTATGCCTGCCTTTCCGCATCTGCTGGGACCGCAAACGGTTGACATCGCAGCGTTTGTGCACGCGCGCATTGACGCCAGCATGCGTGCTTCTGCCCTGGGTGCCAGCGCCTTTGGCGGGCAGCTTGCGGTGGGCGACGCGGCGGCGGGCAAGGTCTACTTTCAGGCGCATTGCGCGTCCTGCCACGATCCTGCGGGCAGCTTTGCAGGCATTGCCAAGAAGCATGATCCAGCCGAACTGCAGTCGCTGATGCTGGCTCCCAAGGCAGACAAACCGACCGGTACGGTGACCACCACAAATGGGCCAACCGTGCACGGCGAAGTTCTGCACGCGGACGAGTTCGGCTTTACCCTGCGCGAGGCGAACGGCGCCGTGCGGACCTTTGACGCGCGAAGCGGCAGCCGACTGGATGCTGATGACCCGCTGCGAGCGCATCACGAACTGCTGAAGACCTATACCAACAAGGACATCCATGACGTCTTCGCATACCTGGAAATGCTCCAGTAGGGTGGCGGGCTTAGCCGACGGAGTAACCGGGCCGGCTTTCGCAAAGTTCCTGCGAAGGTTTCGAGTGGCAGCGGTCGCCAGCCTGCCGATCATGGCGGGTAACTGCCTCGCTCAGCGTCCATCAGCCGTTTCTCTGCAAAGCCTGCCATCGGTCGCCGACCAGTGGACCACTTACAACGGCGACTTTTCAGGCCGCCGCTTCTCCACGCTGGACCAGATCAACGCGGGCAATGTGAAGTCCCTGGCGTTGGCATGGGCCTTCCCCACGAAGGGGCTGGGCATTAAGGGCACGCCGCTGGTCGTTGATGGCGTCCTCTACTTCACAGTGCCGGACAAGGTCTGGGCCGTGGACGCGGAAACCGGCCTAAAGCTATGGGAGTTCGACCGTGTCTCTGAGGGCAACCACATCGCGAACCGCGGCGTGGCCTTTCTGGACGGCAAAGTGTTCTTCGGCACCACCGATGCGCACATGATCGCCCTGGATGCGAAGACCGGCAAAGTGGCCTGGGACCACGAGATGGCCGACTCCAAGTTTGGCTATTACATCGCCGTATCGCCGCTCGCAGTCAAAGGGAAAATCGTCTTCGGCACCTCAGGCGATGTAGCCGATGTGCCCCACTTCATGGCCGCGCTCGACCCCGCGACCGGCAAGGAAGTGTGGCGTCTGAACACCATCCCGAAGCCCGGCGAACCCGGCTCAGAGACGTGGCCGAACGCCGAAGCCATGGCACATGGCGGCGGCCCCTTGTGGGTGACGGGCACCTACGACCCAGCGCTGAACCTGATGTTCTGGGGTACGGGCAATCCGCACCCGGTGCTGGCGGGGGATGTGCGCAAAGGCGACAATCTGTACACCTGCTCCATCCTCGCGATCGACCCGGACACGGGCAAGATTAGGTGGCATTACCAGCCCTCGCCGCACGACACCCACGACTGGGACGCGGTGGAAACGCCGGTGCTGTTCGACGCTGACTGGAAAGGCTCCGACGGTAAAACCACGCCGCGCAAGCTGCTGGCGCAGGCCAGCCGCAACGGCTACTTTTTCATCCTGGACCGGACCACGGGCGAGCACCTGCTGACTTCGCAGTTCGTCGCCACGAACTGGGCAAAGGGCCTCGACGCGAAAGGCCAGCCCATCAGCGATCCGCAAAGAGAGATCCTGCCGGGTGGAGCGCTGGTCCACATCGTGGCAAACGGCGCCACCAACTGGTACGCGCCCAGCTACGATCCGCAGACCGGGCTGTTCTACCTAAACGGGCAGGAAGGCTGGAGCTTCTGGTACTCCGCACTGAGCGCAAAGGGTCTGCCGGAAGACCACCAGGGCGGCAGTGCCATAGACGTTTCGCAGAAAAGCTTGCTGGTCGCCATGGACACGCATACCGGCAAGGTGCGCTGGCAGCGGGATGCGGGCGAAAGCCGCGTGCAGACCGGCGTGCTGACCACCGCCGGCCACCTGCTCTTTACCTCGGACTCCCTCGGCAACCTGCTGGCGCTGGACCCCACCGACGGCAAAACCCTGTGGCACACGCGCCCCGGAACCAACGGCCAGGGCGGCCCCATGACGTACATGCTGAAACAGAAACAGTACGTCGTCGTAGCAGCAGGCGACACGCTCTACGCGTTTACGCTGCCACAGTAAGCAGACTGGGTAAACTGCAGCGCTATATCCTGCGGAGCAGGTGAGCATGTAAATGCACCTCGTGGGGAAGAGGCTCCACAAAGGGATATCGTCACTTAGAACAATGACGTGAGCAACCTGCGCTCCTCTAAATTGATGAGAACGCGATTCCCGGTACACAAAGCGTGTCTCAATCGTGCGGGCCTTGAGTTTGCTGCTGGGGAGAATCACGGCAGGAGTTAGGCTTTTACTATCCAGCACTTCGCATCGAGCCTGGGCGCGCGTACTCGCGCACAGCATCGATGCCTACATCCGCGTCCCACATGTCTTGGGCTCCCGGGCGTTCGTTCTGGGCATTCGGTTAGTTGGGAGTTGGCCGATCCATCCTGTCGATGGTCCAGACGGTGGAATTCAGCTTGATGCTTTCCACCGTCATACCGATAGCGCGGAGATCGTAAGGGACGGGCCGATCGACCTGAGTCGCTTCGCCGTCCGGCGATGTTGCGTCGATGGCATGCAGGACGAGCTTGTACCTGCCGTGCAAGCCGGTCCGATCTTCCACGGGGCGCTTGGATGGGATGCCGATGAAGGTGGCGAGAGCCGACATGGGTGTGTTGTAAAAGGTGTAGACGCGTTCACCTTCGCGCTTCTCGAAGACAGCCTTGGCACCGTCTGGGAGTTCCATAATCGTTCCCGCAGAGGGAAGCTCTGTGCTTTCAATCAGTGGCGGTACGTTAGGGCGACGCACCAGAGCGTAGGCATTGATCGTTCCTTCTTGGCCGTGGATCTGCAGGTTGCAACGTTCGGTGAAAACGGCGCGGAGCATGGATTGCAGTTCCACGGATGTCTGCCAGTTATTCACTTTCAGGCTGCGCCAACGCTCTGCGTCCTCCGGTGCGACCTTGGCAAGCAGGTCATACTTTTCGGTTGTGGCCCACGAGGGAAAGCCCTTCACCTCTTCGAGGTGCTTGTAGAACGGGGCTGGGACGTAGGCGGTCTTGAGAGCGATTTCAAGCGGCACCGCAACGGCCTCGTATCCGTCGGGCAGAAAGCCTACTGCGAATTTACTGGACTCGCCGCTTGGACGGATGGATACGACATCGAAGCGGAGGGGCTTATCGGGAGCGGCTTTGGGAGATGATTGCGCATAGGCAAAGGCGCTGAGTGAGAGCGCTATCGTCGCTCTGAAAAGTGCGAGGATGCGTGACGATCTTGAAGTTCTCATCATGGAGTTTCACCACTCACTGAGACAGATGACGGTAAACCTGAGGAGACTACCATAAGGAGGCGTTGTCCAAGTATTCGTAGACGCGTAGCGGTTTGGTAACTATAAACGCCGTTGTGGGAAGTAGGGCCTGCTATTGCTGAGTGAAGGCAAATCACAAGACGCTGAAGCGAAGGCAAATCACAAGACGCTGAAGCCGCGACTTGTAAGGAGAAGAGTTCGCACCCTTCCCTGTACGCGGCACATCCCATGAAACGCTCGACACTTCTGCACACGCGGGGAGACTGACGATGGCGACGTATTTTGTAGCAGGTATCACAGGCAACGTGGGTGGAGCGGCTGCGAACCGCCTGCTTGAGAACGGCCACACGGTGCGCGCACTGGTGCGCAATGTAGAGAAGGCAACCTCCTGGGCAGAGCGCGGCGTGGAACTGCTTCCCGGTGAGTTCACCAATGTTGCTGCCCTGGAGCAGGCGTCGACGGGAGTAGATGGTGCCTTTGTGATGGTGCCGCCGAACATTGCACCGGAGCCGGACTATCCGGAGTCGCGCGCGATCGTGAATGCTGTGCGGCAGGCGCTCACCAGGATTACGCCACCGCGCGTTGTGGTGCTCTCGTCCATTGGCTCGGAACAGGCGAGCGGCCTTGGCCTGATTACCGCAACCCACATGCTGGAAGAGGCGCTGAAAGGCCTGACTGTTCCCCTGTCCTTCGTACGCGCCGGTGCGTTCTATGAGAACTACGCTGCCGGCTTGCAGGCGACCGCAGCCAGCGGCGTGTTCTACAGCATGTACGCTCCGGTGGACAGGCCCGTGCCCATGATTGCCGCGGTCGACATCGGCGAAGAAGTGGCTGAACTGCTGCAGGGTAACTGGACCGAACGCCGCATTGTGGAGCTTGGTTCGCTCGTGACTCCCACGGAGTTGGCTGAATCGATGGGTAAGGTACTTGGACGCACTGTGGAAGCAAAGGCGATCCCACGCGAGCGCTGGACCGAGACGCTGGAGCAGTTCGGGTTCCCCAGGGGCAAAACCGGACCCATGCAGGAAATGGTGGACGGCTTCAACTCCGGCTGGATCCATTTCGGCGTTGCGGGTACTGAGGCCAGAGCAGGCAAAACTTCCGCTGCTGAGGTTTACCGCAGACACGTCCAGAGTTGATGCCAGGTGAGCCCCCTTACTTTACCTCGGCGTCGAAAGCGCCAGTCTCGACGGTGAAGCCATGCTTCATCTGCACAAAAATACGATAGCGGCCTGCGGCTGGAAAGCCATAGGGGAACTCCACGGTGGATGACAGGGGCGTCTCGCCTGCGCCGGACACACCCATGCCACTCATCGGTCCGGCATCGGCATTCGCTACCATCAGGGACTGCATGGGAGCTGATCCTTCCGGGTGCGTGTGCGCAAACGTAGTCCAGTCTGTCTTGACGAAGGCCGCGTGTCCCGCCATGCCGAGGTAAGGCGCGACATCGGTGGCGGGCAGGCCGTGTGCGTTCAACAGGTGAAAGCGGAAGATCACCGGCTGGTTCGCCTCGAGTGCAGAGGGCCTGTCCCACACCATGCTGTAGCCGTCCGGCAGTTTATCCGTCGCGCCGAGGTCTCCTGCTGAGAGTGGAGCCGGTGCAGCAGCGGCGTCTTCGCCATCCAGCGGTCCACCGTGAAATCCCTCGGGAATATCCAGCGTCGAGGTCAGCGTCTCGGGCAGTCCGCTCCTATGGACGATGTCGGCAAACAGCCGGTATTTGCCTGCGGGCAGGTTCGGCAGGGTGGTCTGCAGTTCACCGGGCGTAGTCTGCACAGGGTGCAGGTGGTACACGGCGTCCATTCCGGGTTCGCGGATGACGTACAGGTGCATCAGGTGCCCGTGATCGGGCAAAAGGTCAGAATTCAGGCGGTTCCGCCACGGCCTGGAACCTGCCGCGTAGGTACCGATGTGCAGGTCCAGCGTGCTGCCCCGCAGGACTGCCCGCAGGTTAAGCGGCCGGTACACTTCTGATGCGTAGGAGGCAGCTTCCACGTTCCACCACAGGCCGCCCAGCCACACCGCACCCGCAACCAGGGCGAGTGTGGCGCTGCCGATAAGCAGGGCGCGGCGTGTCCGTTCCGGCGTGGGCTGGAGAGAGGGCAGCAGCCTGCCTTCCCGCACCGCAGCCGCGACAATGCCGGCGATGCCGACGGCAAGCAGTAGTCCCATGCCGCCCAGCAGCAGGCCCATTTTGCGGTCCATGTGCAGCACCACCAGCGGCATGGCGGGAACAGGAACGCTGGCAGCGGCTG
>CAXTFT010000016.1:3478-6576 GCA_964243585.1 uncultured Terriglobus sp. | reverse complement strand
CGGCCACCCGCACCTTCCACGCGCCGGGTGTCATCAGCCAGACCGACCCGGTAAAGAACGCCGGATCGATGGCAGACCGCTTCATCACATCGGCCGTGGGCGGGTGCTTGCTGGCCTCGCCTACCATGGGTGTCGGAGTCAGCCGCAGCGCATGCGCCTCCGCGCCGGATGCGCGGATCTCCACCACCGCCACGCCGGGTATCACCATTGGTGCGCGAATCGTGACAAACAGGCGGTAGGGTCCGGCTTCCAGTTGCTGGAAGACGTCCTTGCTGCCAAGGTGGGCGTGCGCCGCTTCCGGCAGGCAGCAGAACAGACAGAGCCACAGCAGCATGCAGCCGTACCGTCCGGCTTTCAACGTTGCACTCCACGCATCCAGCGGCCAAACGCCAGCCCGGCCGCTGTGGATACCGCCCCATAGAGGCACGCCTTGGCCACGCCGCGTGCCAGGCCCATGCCGTGTTCCGGATCCATAAACATCCGCATGCGATCAAAGCTGGTTGGCGCCGTGTTATAGGAAAAATACATGGTGCCGAAGAAGCGATTCTCGCTTGCCTTTGACAGGAGGAAGTTAGCAAAGGGCCACTGCACTGCCATGAGCACGGCAACGAAGACCATGCCGGAGACGATCGCAACTTGCCACATCTTCCATCGCTGCGTGCGTTGCCACAGCAGGTCCAAAGCAATGGCCGGGGCAATGATCAGCGGCGGAAACTTGGCCGGTACCAGGTGTGTAACTGGAAAGAACACCGGCCCCAGCTTCGGCTGCGCGCCAATCAGCGGAAAAATCAGGATCTCGCCCACGATGAACAGCATGTAGATGCCTGCGGCGGTAGTCGCCGCCCATCGAAAGCGTGTCGCCTGCGAGATCATGGCGTATGCCACCGGGATGGCGATCGCCATGGCAACATACGGTGCGCGGCGATGCAGGCCTACTTCAAAGGTGTACTCCTGCAGAAAAAACATCTGCCCCGTAACGGTAAGCCCGCCAAGGTACAGCAGCAATCGCTGCAGGGCGGAAAAGCTGGAAGCACCCGAGGCAGCCGCGCGGTTCATCTCGGCCAGGATGAGGAAGAAGACGCCCAACGCCACCACGCGAATGCCCAGGATCAGCAGGGAGTGTGGCGGACTGACGATCTTGACGTCCAGCCCGTAAGCCTCATGCCACCAGTTATCGAAGGGTGCGGAAGTCATGATGGCAAAGCCGCCCCAGCCCGCCAGAAAGATGCCCAGCGGCGCGCGCAAACCAAAGACGTTGACCGAAGCCGCACGCAGCCGGTTTTCACCGCGAAATGTGCACTGGTAGACCAGCCAGATGCCAATGATGGCGGCCAGCACGCCGCAGAATTGCACCATGACGTGCGGCGCGCTCCAAAAGCCGTCGCGGCCAATTGAGCGGTGCCAGGCCACGTCCCACTGCAGGCCGGTCGAGGCGGAAGTAACCCCGGCAACGCCTGCCCAGATGTACCAGGGAACGCCGGCTGCCGCGCTCTCGTGCGCCACGGTTCGACTTTCCGTTCCCGGAAAACCGGCTACAACGGATGGCTGTGCGGTGCTGGACACGGTGCGCTCTCCTGAAGTGTTGGCAAGCCTAAGCCTACGCGAGAAGCAGCCCCATCTTCACCTGTTTCCACACCGCTAATAGATTCAGAGTGCCAGTTCCCTGACCTTGCCCTGCCGATCGCGCCCAATCCCGAACAGGAAGCGGCCGTCCGCGTCCATGTGGCGCACCTCCAGGCTTTGCGCGGTGACGGAGAGGTGGCTGAAGCCATGCACCTCCTGCGCGTAGGGGCCGCGGTCCAGACCATCCTTCTGCAGAACGTACAGATCCGCGCCTCCAGCGCCGGAGAGCACGTGTGTGGTCGGCTCACCTTCCAGCTGAAGCATCTGTAAATCGTGGTCGTGACCGGCCATGTACAGATCCACCTTGTGTTTGCGCAGCAGCGGTGCCCAATCACGCGTCAGCACCGGATGATCACCGTGCGGTCCATTGCTATAGATGGGATGGTGCGCCATCACGGTGAGGAACGGCAGTTCACGCGGCCGATCCAGTTGCTGCTGAAACCAACTGAGTTGCTCTGCCTGCTGTGCGGGCGTCAGGGTGAAGTCCGCACCGTGTCGGGCGAGGCCATCGGCGCGCGGCATGTTGCTGTCGAGCACGATGCAGCGCATCAGCGGCTTCCTGGCCGGAAAGTCAAAGGTGTACCAGTGCGCGGGCAACTGCCAGCGGGTCGGTTTGCCGTCCATGCCCTTGCCGGTGCGGGCGTACTCCAGTTCGGCCTCCACCTTGTTCACGTCGGCGGGAAGGTACTGGTAGTCGTGGTTGCCCAGCATGGTGTACGCCGGTCCGGGGAAGGCCTCGGCGGGGTACAACTGCTCAAATTGCGCCTGCCAGCGCGGGGAGGCGACGCCACCGGAAAGGTCGCCGTACCAGCTGTCGCCCAGCAGAAAGAGCGCATCCGGCGTGAGGTTTTGGCTCTGCGCAAAGGGCGTCCGGCTTCACGTTCATGCCCTGCGCGAAGTGCCGCATGCCGCGCGCCACCTGCCCCTGCGCGGCAAAGTTGTTGCCCGCGCCGAACGTTCGCGCGCTGAGCTTGTCAAGGTAGCCCCAGTCGCCCAGGATCAACGCGTGCGCTGCGGCAGGGTCGCTCCTGCGGGGAGCAAACGCCGCCAGCGGCTGGGCGGCAGCGGCCGTGGCACTCCATGCAAGAGTCTGTTTCAGAAAACCGCGGCGCGACATGCTACTGAGTGTGGGCATGCAGCAAGAATGACACAGGTGTGTCATTGCTTGATGAATTGTTCCTCGCACTCCCCTGATATATAGGTTGCAATCAGACACGGGTACGGACCTCGTCCCATGTCTCAGAAGCGAGACATGGGGCACCCTCGACAACTACTTTGGTGCGGGTCCGCGGACCACCTGCACCAGGTCGCCTACGCGCAGCTGCCGATTGAAGGCGTCTTTCACCTGCTCGGCGGTCAAGGCCATGTAGGTCTTTGCGGCGTTATCCTGCTCGTTCAGCGGCAGGCCAAGCTGCGCGCGGGCCAGCAAGACCGCCGTGGTCTCGAATCTTGCTGCAGCGGCTCTTCAACAGCTC
>CAXTFT010000016.1:0-3468 GCA_964243585.1 uncultured Terriglobus sp. | reverse complement strand
GACCGCCGCGACGCTTTCTTCGCTTGACTCGCCGAGCTGCAACTGGCGCAGCAGCAGCGACTTGGCAAGCTGCAGTTCGGCAGGCGTGACCGGCGCGGTGCGCATGCCTTCCAGGTCGCGCTCGACCAGCGCGCGTGCCTTGGAAACCTTGTCCGGATCAGAGCCGTAGTCCACGGTGTAGGTCGCGCGTGTTTTGGTGGCGCGCAGGCTCACGTCTACGGTGTAAACGTAGCCGGCCACCTGTCGCAGGTCGTGATACAGCTTCGAGGCGTAGAAGCCGCCGCCCAGCACGTTGGTGCCAAGCTGCATAGCGTAGTAATCCGGCGAGAAGCGGTTGATGGGCAGCTCCTCCGCCAGCGTGACGGAGTCCTGCACCTGCTGCGGATCGGCAACGTTGGCGGCGGACGCCTTGTTTGGCGGTACCGGCGGCAGCGTCACCTCAGGCTTGGGGCCGGTTGCCTGCCAATCGGCAAAGGCCTTGCCGATGACGGTGCGCGCCTCGGCGGGTGTCACATCGCCCACGATGACGATCGTCGCCAGGTCGGGACGCATGGCCGACGCGAGATACTTTCTAACGTCGTCAAGCTTCAGGGCATTGACCGTGGCCGGTGTCTGGTCGCGCAGCGTGGGATCGCCCTTCGGCAGCAGGGCTTCACTCAGCGCCCGGTGCGTGCGGTAAGAGGGACTTTTCAGCTGACCCGCTGTAAGGTCGGCGGTCTGCTTCTGCACCACCTTGAAAGCGTCCGGCGGCAACGCCGGATGCAGCTGATTGTCGGCCAGCAGCTCGACACCGCGTGTGAAGTTCTCCTTCAGCACCTTAAGGCCAAAGGTGAAGCCGCCGTTTTCTGTTGCTCCGATGTCATCCAGCGCTTTTTGAAAGGCAATGCGGTCCAGGGTGGTGGAGCCGTAGCCGTACAACTGCTCGACAATATCCGCTACACCCTCCTGCCCCTTGGGCGTGTCGAGGTCTTCGTTGTGCTGAACGCTGCCGGTCAGGGTAATGGTAGGGCTGGTGCGATCGGTCCGCACGATCAGGCGCAGGCCATTGGGCAACTTTTCATCGGACGGCAGGATGGCCGCAGGTGGCAGGCGCAGTTCTGCCAGCGGTTTCGCGGCCCACTCCGGAAGGGTAACTTCCTTGGTGGGCGCGGCGGTCAGCTTTTCGCCGCCGCCAAAACCTTCGGCGGCAACCGCTTCGCCACTTGGAACGGGCTTGAGCGTTGCCGTAATCGTGTTCACGTTCAGCAGGTACTGCTTCGCCACGCGATTAACGTCAGCCGTCGTCACCTTGCGGATAGCGTCGACGTCCTCATCCGGCGAGTTGCGTTTCTTTGCGGCCAGCGCCTCAGACCACGCACTTGCAAGGCCGGGAATGCTGTTCCGGCTGAACTGCGCCTGGGCCACCTCGCTCCGTTTGGAAGCCTCCACCAGGTCTTCCGGCACGCCGTTCTGGGCGTAGCGGTTCAGGATGGTACGCATCTCCGCGACGGCTCCGGCTGCATCCGCCTCAGACGGCACGGCGACCAGGCCGAAGCCGAGGCTTGCCTTTTCGTTTTCCGCCGCTACGCCAAACTGCGTGCCCAGCGCCTTGCCAGCGGGCACCATGCCGTACAGGTCACCCCGCTGGCTGCTGAGCACGTCGCCCAGTACCTGTGCCGCGGCATAATCCTTTGAATCCGTTCCCGGCAGCCGATAACCGATCACGGCAAGCGTGTACGGCAGGTTGCTGTCGATGGTAAAGCTGTCGGTTTTAACCGGGCCCAGCGTAACCGCGGGGTGCGCGGGAACGGCGCGCTTTGCAAAGCCGCTGAACAGTTCGCGCACCCTGGCCATGGTGGCCGTGGGGTCCACGTTGCCGACAATGACCAGGATGCTGTTTGAAGGCGAGTACCATTTGTTATAGAAATCACGCAGCGTTGCGCCGGTGGTCGCATCGAATGAAGCCTTGGTACCCAGCGCGTCGAACTGGTACGGCGTGCCGGCGAACATACCTGCCTGCAGGCGTGAAATCAGCTTGTAGGTTGGGCTGGAAAGGTCGCGCGAAACCTCCTGCTCGATCGCGCCCCGCTCCTGATTCCACTCCGCGTCACTGTTGTCGATACCCTGCATGCAAGCGGCCTGCGCGCGCAACGCCACGTCCACATCGGTCGCAGGAACGGTTGCGAAAAACTGCGTGATGTTCTGCTGGGTGTCCGCGTTATTGTCACCACCCAGCCGCGCATAGATAGCCGCTGTTTGGTCGGCGGTCATACCGGTACAGCCACGAAAGGCCATGTGTTCCAGCGCGTGCGCGGTGCCGGGAAAGCCGGTCGGCGTCTCGTTGCCGCCCGCCAGGATGTTCATCTCAACCGTGACAACAGGAGCCAAGGTGTTGTGCACCAGCACGACGCGCAGGCCGTTGGGCAGCGTGGCGCGCGTAACCTCTGGCGCATTCACGGCAGATTGAGAAACAGCCGCGCCCTGGGCAGCGGCGGAAAGCGTGAACGCAAGAACGGCAGAGCAGGACAGAAAAAGACGCATTCTCTAGAAAACTCCTCGTGCTGCTTAGACTTTACCCTTCCCTGGGTGTCATCCGGTGCACCGGGCTACGTTCAGGTTTGCCTGGAAGTTGTTTATGGAAGACTCGAGCAAGCCGTGGGCGCAACGTGAACACTAATTTTCGACAATCCGTGCGGCGCACCGGCGAACCAGGCGTTTACCCTCGTCAGGCTTGCCTAACTTCAGGCCGCGGTCTGCGGTGCGTGTCGGCTGAAAAGGCGTTCGATCTCCTCCAGAGTCTTTTCTTTCGTTTCCGGTAGAAAGAAGCGAGCGGTCACAAAGTAGACGACCGTGCAGCCTGTCCAGAAAAGAAACATGGTGGAGTAGCCGTAGTTTCCCACCGTCGGAAGGAAGATGCCGGCAATCAGCGTGGACGCGCCCTGATTCAGCAGCAGCGCAATGCCCATGCCGGCGGAGCGTATGCGCGTCGGCATCAGTTCGGACAGCGTCAGCCACACCACCACACCCGGCCCCACCGCAAACGACGCAATAAACAGCCCAAGGCACAGGCTCATCAGCCATCCGGTGCGTTCCTGCGGCACCGGCTCGTAAAACGCACGGCGGATGGTCAGCGGGTTCTTCATCCGCGTCTCTGGGAACAAGGTAAGTGCCGTGCCGTGGCCGTCATCCACGACCGTAGTGAGGTTCTCGCCTTCGCCGTAGGAGTACAGCACCGTCAGCGAACGCGATCCCGCAGGTCCACGTGATGACAGGAAGTCCACAGGCAGCGTCAGCGCACTGCCCACTACACGCGCCTGCACATCGCGCGTTACATCTACGCGCTTCCCTTCCAGCGAGTGGAAGACAAGGCTGCCACCCACCAGCGCAACGATGACGCCCGCCGTGCCGATCGTCAGCCGGCTAGAGAGTTTCTCCCGTCCGCGCCTTCGGGTGTTCGACGCGCGGACGGGCGCGATCCTGAGCGGCGTC
>CAXTFT010000015.1:18018-34623 GCA_964243585.1 uncultured Terriglobus sp. | reverse complement strand
GAACGAACTGACCGAAATAGCACGTCGCCGACTCGCCGCCTTGAAGGAATTCAGCGATCTGGGTGCGGGCTTCAAGATCGCCGCGCTCGACCTGGAGCTGCGCGGCGCGGGCAACATGCTGGGCGGCGAGCAGAGCGGCCACATCGAGGCCATCGGCTTTGAGATGTACACCAGCATGCTGCAGGAAGCGGTCAGCAAGATCAAAGGCGAGTCGCAGGAGGAGCGGCCCGGCGTCACGCTCAACCTGGGCATCTCCATTCGTATCGACGCTACTTATATCCCAGAGGAAAACCAGCGACTGCGCATGTACAAACGCATCGCGGGCGCAATCGACACGGGCGTGCTGGCCGATGTGCGCGCGGAGATGCTGGACCGCTACGGCGAACTACCAGACAGTGTCACCAACCTGCTTGCTGCCGCTGAGGTGCGCCTGCAATGCGAGCGCATCGCAGTCGCGCAGCTCGACCGCAAGCGCGTGCAATTGGAAGAAGGCAAGCAGAAGGTCTTCCGCGAAATGCTGATCCTGAAGTTCGACAGTAAGGCCAAGATCGACCCCGGCATGCTCATGAAACTTGTCTCGCGCAACGTGAAAAAAGGCGCGCAGTTCACACCGCAGGGTGTGCTGCGCTGGCCGCTCTCCAGCGCGAATGCAGCGGATGTGATCGCGGAGACAAAGGCGCTGCTGGAACAGATTGACGCCGCTCCGGTGGCTGCGTAGGCTGGCGCGATGCGACTCGTTTATGTAGTCCTGTGTGTCAGCCTTTTCGCGTCCGCGTTGCAAACATCGTATGCACAAATTGTAGATAAACCTTTGGCAATCGGCGGCGACGTAAAGGCGCCCAAGCTGATTCACCAGGTCGACCCTGACTTCCCGCGTTCCTTCTTTTCCAAGAGGAAGGGCGGGGAGGTTCTCGTACATCTTGTAGTTGACACAGACGGTCTTCCGCAGCGTGTCCTGGTGCAGGAAACCACAAATCCTAAGTTGAATGATTCAGCAATGAAAGCAATCAAACAGTATCGTTTTGAGCCAGCTACTCGAGATGGGAAGCCCGTTGCGGTGGAGTTGAAGGTCGCGGTCAACTTTCAAGTTATAGCTAGATGATCGCTCCAGAGCGCAGCACCCGACACTTTGGAGCCGTGCTTGAAAAGGCCAAAACGCAAGGTCTGGGCTGGACGGTGGCACAGCTGCCGTTTACACCGGGCGACCTGTGGCCGGACATGATCCGCTTGCGCGTATGCGGCAGCGTGAATGGCGTGCCGTTCCGCACGTCGCTCTTTCCCGATCCTGACAAGACAGGTGGCTACCTTCTGCTGGTCACGCGAGCGACGCAGCAGGCCGCAGGAGTCGCGGTGGGCAGCCGCGTGGTCATCGACATCGAGCCGGACCTCGCACCCCGACCCGCGGAACTGCCGGACGAACTCGACGTGCTGCTCGACGAGGCGGAGGGGCTGCGCGAGTGGTACGACTCGTTGAGCGAGTACACGCGGCGCGAGATCGGCAAGTGGGTGCAGGGCGTGAAGAGCGACGAGGCACGCCTGCGCCGCGCGCAGCAAATGGCCGAGCGCATGCTCTTCACACTGGAGGCCGAGCAGGAGCTGCCGCCTGCCATTGCACGCGCGCTCGATGCGCGACCAAAAGCAAGGGCAGGCTGGGCCAGGATGACGTCCACGCAGCGGCGCATGGAACTATTTGCAGTCGGGTACTACCAGCAGCCGGAGTCGCGCGGCAAGCGCATCAGCAAGCTGTGTGCCGAGGCGGAGAAGCGGGCCAGCTAGCTGTCGTGCTGCTCCGGGCACACATGCAGATCCCTCCGCTTCGCTGCCGGATGACAAGGCAGAAGGTGTGGTGCGGAGGTGGCGAAGACGGAACTTTTCTCGCACAGTTGCACCGTTTGAACGTGTGACGCGGACGGCACCAGCGGGTAAGCTAAATAGACCCGTATGCCCGACGCGAACGCCAGCCGAGACTTCGAGCGCATCAAGCGCCTGCCGCCCTATGTCTTCAACATTACCGGCGACCTGAAGACCGCCGCACGCAAGCGCGGCGACGACATCATCGATTTCGGCATGGGCAATCCGGACGGTGCCACGCCTGCGCACATCGTGGAAAAGCTGATCGAGGCCGCGCGCAAACAGCACACGCACCGCTACTCGCTTTCGAAGGGAATCCCGCGGCTGCGCAAGGCCATTTGCAACTGGTACCAGGGGCGCTACGGCGTCGACCTGGACCCCGCGACGGAAGCCATCATGACCATCGGCTCCAAGGAGGGTATCGCTCACCTCTGCCTCGCTGTGCTCGACAAGGGCGACACGGTGCTGGTGCCGAACCCGAGCTATCCCATCCACATCTACGGCCCGGTACTCGCGGGTGCGGACGTGTTGAGTGTGCCGATCAACAGCTCGACGGACGATTTTCTCGCACACATCCAAGATGTTATTCCGCGCATGACGCCCCGGCCAAAGGTGCTGATTGTTAACTTTCCTTCCAATCCCACGACGCAGTGCGTCGATCTGCAGTTCTTCGAAAAGCTGGTCGCCCTATGCAGGGAGTATGGCGTCTGGCTGGTGCACGATCTGGCGTATGCGGATATCGCATTCGACAGCTACAAGCCGCCCAGCGTGATGCAGGTGCCGGGCGCAAAGGACATCGCGGTGGAGTTCTTCACGCTGTCCAAGAGCTACAACATGCCGGGTTGGCGCGTGGGCTTCATGGTAGGCAATCGCGAACTGGTGGGTGCGCTCGGCCGCATTAAGAGCTATTTCGATTACGGCACGTTTACGCCCATCCAGGTCGCTTCCATCCTTGCGCTGGAAGGTCCGCAGGACTGTGTCGGCCAGATCTGTGAGACGTACCGCTGCAGGCGCGATGTGCTGGTGAACGGCTTAAACAAGCTGGGCTGGCCCGTTGATCTGCCGCGCGCGACCATGTTCGCCTGGGCAAAAATCCCGGAGCAGTACAGGCATCTGCGCTCGCTGGAGTTCTCAAAGCTGCTCCTTGCGAAGAGCAAAGTGGCTGTAAGTCCCGGGATCGGCTTCGGAGAACATGGGGATGACTTTGTGCGTTTTTCCCTGATCGAAAATGAGGAGCGAACGCGGCAGGCACTGCGAGGTATCCGGCAGATTCTGGCATAAGGCGGATGCGGTTTGTCTTACTGGATCAGGCAAAGCTAAGTGGTAGTGACTTCTGCGGATGACGTCTCTTCTGGAAGGCGCTCCTGCACACCATCAAAAGGCAGAAACATGACGAAGACGGTCCCATGCCGTTTTGGGTCCACACTGCTGCGCACCAGCAAGCGGCCTTGGTGCCGTTCCACGATGTTGGCGCTCACCCATAGGCCAAGCCCCGTACCGGCGTCGCCTTTCGTGGTGAAGAAGGCGGTGTAGAGCTTTTTCACCACGTCCGGCGCAATCCCGCTCCCAGTATCCGCAAGCGTCAGCGCAACGCCGCGGCGGCCAGACTTCCAATCGGTCTTGACGCGGGTCCGCACCTCCAGTTTGCCGGTGTCTGCGCGCATGGCGTCGATTGCGTTCCGCACAATGTTGCTCAGAACCTGCCGGATCTCACTTTCCATGCAGACCACGGGAGCATGTGCGCGGCGGTCATGCACTGTAATGATGTTGAAGCGGTTCAGCTTGGGTTCGTAAAGCTCCAGCACGGATGTCAGCAGGTCGTCACAGTCCACCGCCTGGGGACGCGTGTTCTGACGGTAAAAACGCAGCGATTGGGTGGTGATGATGGCAATCCGCTTGACCTCGTTGTCAGCCTCCTGCAGGTAATGCTTCAGCATGGCAGGATCCTGCTCGTTGATCGCGAGATAGAGCAGGTTCATCACAGATTCGAGCGGGTTGTTGATCTCATGTGCAATGGAGGCTGCGAGCCTGCCCACCGCAGCCAGCTTTTCGCTCTGCCGCAGCGCGGCCTCAAATTCCATGCGCGCGGAGATGTCGTTCTGAATGCCGACATAGTGAGTCAGTTCCCCCTCGCGATTGCGAATGGGCGAGATGAAAAGTTCATTCCAGAAACAGGAGCCGTCTTTGCGGTAGTTGCGCAGGGTTACCGTGACCTGTCGTCGCTCTGCAATGCCCTGCCGAAGAACGGCAAGCCCTGGCTGGTCGCGCTCGTCGCGCTGCAGAAAGCGGCAGTTCCTGCCCACAACCGATTCGAGACTGTAGCCCGTCATGACTTCAAAGGCAGGGTTCACGTAGACGAGCGGCATGTCCGGCTGTGTCGCGTCGGCTACGCTTATGCCGCTGGTGACGGACTTAAAGATGCGCCGGTTCAGGTGCAGTTCTTCCATTGCCGTCTCATATCGCTTGGCAAAGGCGCGGTGCGCGTAGAGCACTACACTGATCTGCGCCACCAGTGAACTTGGATCCTGTGGCAGGTAGATGCTGCCGTCCGTCGGCGGAAAGCCCTGCAGTGGAACGGGCGTGAGATCGGGGGAAAGAACACTGATTACCGCCGGATACACCCCGTCGCTGTACAGCGGGCTATTGGCCATGCGGTTCTGCAGTTTCTGCGCCTCGGGCTGCGAAGCCAGGATCAATTCAAACTCTGTAAGCTCAGCTGCTTGTAGCTCCGCCGCATCCATGATCGCGACTTGAAGGTGTAGCTGTGCGGCCGCGCCGTCCAGCAAGCGTCGATGGGTCAGATCCTCGATAGAAATAGCAATGCGACCTGAGCCTCCTGTGCCCGTTACGACCGGTCCCAAGTGATCTTCTATCTGGTGCTGCACGCGCTCGAACTCTGCGACGGAATCGTTGGCTGTCTGGCTTGGCGGCATCTCTCAAAAAGAGTAGTTTGCCCTCTCAAACAGCGCAAGTCCGTCAGAGGAGACTACTTGCTCACAGAAGCGTGGTTTGTAGATATCAAGGGACGGGTCTTTTACCCAGGCGCTTGTAAACTGAAGATTCTTACCGTTAGGACATTGGAGTATGCATTTGGTCAGTATGGGCAGATGTCTGGTTATCGTCTTTCTTTTAGCAGCCGCGCCCTGGGCCCGAGCCCAGCGCCTAGGGCCGGACGGCGCCGCGCAGACCCTTAACTACGTCGCGGAGCACTATTTCGATGAAGTGTACTTCCACTTTCAGCCAACTGCGGGAACAGCAGCCGGATTTCACCGTTATGACACGCAGATGGAGGACTACTCCGCCGCGAATGTCGCGAAATGGGTTACTGCCCTGCACGGCTACAAGACAAAGCTGGACGCGATCCCGGCAGACGGCCTGGACACGCCGCTGGCGGCAGACCGTCAGATCCTGCTTAATGCCATCCAGTCGAGCCTGCTCAGCCTGGAAACGATCCGGATGTGGCAGAAGAACCCGGACATGTACTCCAGTGGTACTACCGGGTCGGTTTTCACGCTGATCGAGCGCCCTTTTGCACCGGTAAACACACGCTTAAACGCGGTCATTGCACGGGAAAAAGCGATCCCCCAGTTTTTAGAGGAAGCACGCCGGAATCTTAAGAATCCGCCGAAAATCTACACAGAAATCGCCCTGGAGCAGATTTCCGGTAACGTGCGCTTCTTTCAGAACGATGTGCCCTTGGCCCTTGCGGAAGCGACCGACACTGCTGCAAAAGCAGAGTTTTCGAGAACAAATGCCGCCGTTATCGCCGCTTTGGAGAGCTATTCCGCGTGGTTGAAGAGCGATCTGCTACCGCGCTCAGCCGGTGACTTCCGTTTCGGCGCGGACACCTACCGGAAGAAGTTGCTGTACGACGAAATGGTCGACACGCCGCTGGATCGCCTGCTTGCTGTGAACGACGCTAACATGAAGGCGAACCAGGCTTCGTTTGCTCGCATCGCCAAGGAGCTGGATCCGAAGAAAACGCCCGCGGAAGTGTTGGCAGAACTGGGTACGATTCACCCCGCGCCGAACAAGCTGCTGGACGCCTTTCGCGACAGCTTTCAGGCCGAAATCGACTTTATCCAGCAGCACAAAATCATCACGCTGCCCAGCAACATCCGGCCCGTTCTGGAAGAGACGCCGCCCTTCATGCGCGCGACAACATCGGCCAGCATGGACCCGCCAGGACCCTTTGAAACGAACTCAACCAAGGCCTACTTCAATGTGACCCTGCCGGAGAAAGACTGGACAGCGCAACACATTGCCGAACACATGGCGGAGTTCAACGTGGGCACCATTGTCAGCACCAGCGTGCATGAAGCGTTCCCTGGTCATTTCGTGCAGTTCCTGTGGCAGGACCAGTTCCCATCAAAAATCCGTAAGCTGCTGGGCGCAAACACCAACATTGAAGGTTGGGCTCATTATTGTGAGCAGATGATGCTGGACGAAGGTTTTCAGCCGCCCGGCACAGACGCGCGTGAGCAGAAGCTGATTCGCCTGGGTCAATTGCAGGATGCGCTCCTGCGGAACGCGCGGTTTGTTGTCGGTATCAGAATGCACACCGAAGGCTGGACAACAGAGCAGGCCGAGCAATTCTTTGTGACCGAGGGCTACCAGTCGCCCTCTGTAGCAAAGATGGAGACCAAGCGTGGCACCGCCGATGCGACCTACCTTTACTACACACTTGGGAAACTTGAAATCCAAAAGCTGCGCGACGACGTGAAATTAAAGCAGGGCGCCGCTTTTACGCTGGGCGGATTTCACGACGAGCTCATGCGACAGGGTCCGGTGCCGATTCGGATTATTAGACAGAGTATGCTGCGTGACACTTCGCCCGTGTTGTAATCTGCGGCGTCTCCCGCCTGGTCGCTCAAAGTACTATCCAAGAACATACACATACTGAAGCCTGGACAATTGCATGACTCAAAAGATTCGTAAAGCTGTATTTCCCGCTGCCGGCATGGGCACCCGCTTTTTGCCCGCAACCAAAGCCACGCCCAAGGAGATGCTCGCGCTGGTCGACAAGCCGCTGATCCAGTACGGCGTGGAAGAGGCGGTCGCCGCCGGTTGCACGGAGATCATCATCGTAACGGGCCGCGGCAAGGGCACCATGGAAGATCACTTCGACCGTGCGCCGGAGCTCGAGGCTTCTCTTAAGAGGCGCGGCAAGACGGCACTGCTGGAGCTTGTCAAATCCGTGACTCAACTGGCCAAGATCAGCTACGTCCGCCAGCCGGAGGCGCTTGGCCTGGGCCACGCCGTGCTGATGGCGAAGGAACTTGTCGGCAATGAACCGTTCGCCGTTCTGCTGCCAGACGACATTGTCGATGCCGACGTGCCGTGCATGAAGCAGATGGTCGCAATGTACGAGCAGACCGGCTCCTCCATCCTGGGCAGCGAGGTTGTGGAGGGAGATGCCATCCAGAATTATGGCTGCCTTGACTGCATCGCAGTCGAAGGCAACGACCGTTTGCACAAGGTGCGCGACATGGTTGAAAAGCCGAAACCGGATGAGGCACCCAGCCAGAACGCAATTATTGGGCGGTACATCCTGACGCCGCGCATCTTCGACATGCTGGAAACAATCCAGCCGGGTGCGGGCGGCGAACTGCAGCTGACCGACGGAATCAAGGCCCTCTTGCAATTTGAAAGCGTCTACGGCTTTAACTACCAGGGCAAGCGTCATGACGCGGGCGACAAGTTGGGTTTCCTTAAGGCTACAGTCGAGCTTGCGCTGAAGCGGGCCGACCTGGGACCGCCGTTTCGCGAGTGGCTAAAGAACTTCCCGCTGTAGCAAGGAACGGTAAAGACGGCATTCTGATCAAGGTGTGACAGCACAGGCCAGGTGGAGCAGGCGTTTTGTATGAGCGGCTGAACGCTTGCCTGCGTGCACTCTGGGCAGTGGGGACAGAGACGCGTTACCATCCCGTATGCCCACACCCACGGAACACACCGTTGCGGAATACTTTGCAGGCCTGCGCGCCATGGACACGGAGCGCTGCGTCGCCTTGTTTGCGCCGGAAGCAATCCAGATTGACCCGGTCGGCACACCGCCGAATGTTGGCACAGAAGCCATCCGAGGCTTCTTCGATACCATCTTTACGAGTTTTAAGCTCCTGAGCCTGACCGAGGCATCGGTCCATGCGCTTGGAACGTCGGCTGCCATTAAGTGGACCGGCAGGGCGGAAGGCCCGACCGGCAAGTCGGTCGAGTTTCAGGGCGTAGATGTGCTGGATTGCGATGAGGCGGGCAAGATCATAAGCGTGCGAGCATTTTGGGACACGACGCCCGTAATGGCCGTCCTCGAATCCTAACCGAAGACTTTGGCCCGACGGTAGGTACTAACCTTTTCCCGTTTCCCGGGTCTATCAGTGTGGGATTGATCTTCTGGCTTTTGGGGTCAGCGCACGATGGGTACACAGAGTTTTAGTGGCGTGAATGGCGGTGCTTTCGGGTCAGCTTCGGCCTTTGCGCCGGGGGTTGTCGCGGTAGAATCGCCTCAGGTGGCGAAGGTAGCGGCAGGGCGGACGGGGCGTGCGGCACTGACGCCGGCACAGATTGAAGCGCGCGCCCAGCAGCGCCTTGAGGATGATGAACTTATCCGGCAGGCGCAGCGTGACGAGCGCGATGCCTTTGATCAACTGGTGCGCCGTTATGACGGAGCTGTGTTACGGCTGGCCCTACATATGCTCGGGAATGAGCAGGATGCGCAGGACGTTCATCAGGAAGCTTTTCTCAAGGCGTACCGGCACCTGTCGAATTTTCGCTTTGAGTGCTCCTTTTACACGTGGCTTTACCGTATTGTGACGAATCTGTGCCTTGATGCACTGCGTCGTCGGAAGAGCCGCCGGGAAGACCCCTCGACTGTCACGGACTCGGACGGCGACACAATCGACCTGATGGCGAACCTCAGTGATGACCGGGCGGGTGCAAACCCTGAGCTGGAACTGCGACGCAAGCACCTGAACGAGCGCATTCAAGGCGCCCTGGGTGAATTAACCCCGCGCGAGCGCATGGTCTTTGAACTAAAGCATTACCAGGGCTTGAAGCTGCGCGCCATCGGGGAGATGCTGCAGACCACAGAGGAGACAGCAAAGAACACGCTGTTCCGGGCAACACGCAAGTTGCGTGCGAACCTTGCCGACGCCTAGCAGCTCTTTGTAAGTGCATTAAAATTGACGTACCTGAACAAACAGCGAGGTAAGTCATCCGTGGGCCGGCTCGTCTCATGGATGAGAAGTTTGAGCCAATCAGGGCAGGCAAATGACCTGCCAAAGGCAGCACGTAACACCATTTCAGGAAGCCATATACAAGGATACTCGTCATGAAGTGCGACGAAGCAAAAGAACAACTCGTACTGCTGGCCTATGAAGAACTTTCAGAAGAAGAGCAGGCCAACCTCGAACTGCACATGCGCGGCTGCCCGGAATGCGAGGCGGAGCTAAACGCGCTGGACATTTTCAGTGGACAGATGCAGCAGGAAAGTTTGCCGGCAGTGACTCCAAATTTTCTAACTGCTGCACGTATGCGGCTGGGTGAAGCGTTGGATGAAGAGGGCCGGGGTGGTCTGCTGACGCGTCTGCGTGTAGGTTTGCTGCACACCTGGCAGCATCTCTATGCAGCACCGGCGCTTGCAACTCTTCTGGTTGGCTGTGGCTTTCTGATTGGCAATCTGCTTACGCGGTACCAGGCTGCTCACGCACTAAAGGCACAGGTTTCAACCGGCCCCTCCAGCGATTCGGAAGGCGTGATCAGCAGTATTAGCAGCATCACGCAAACCTCAGACCCGAACGTAGTCCAGGTAAAGTACAACCGTATTGTGCCAACCACTTTTCAGGGCCGTGTCGACGAACCGCAGGTAAGGCAGTTGCTGATGATGGGCGCTCAGAAGAGCATCGATAGCGGCGTGCGAATGGACAGTGTCAGCTATCTCGCGAGGGAGTGCAGCGCGGGGCGACAGTGTGAGCACGCGACCGGAGCCGAGGGCATTGGCGTTCGCGATGCTCTTCTAGTCAGGCTGCGCTATGACAAGAGTGCAGTCGTCCGCCTGAAGGCACTGGAAGGCCTGAAACGCTTTGTGGGGGAAGACCAGAAGGTGCGAGACGCCGTGCTGGACCGCTTGATGCATGACACCAGCGCGGATGTGCGCACCGAAGCGATCGGGATGCTTGAGCCGGTGCAGGGAGACTCCAGTGTCAGGCAGGTGCTGCACACCGTATCCACGCAGGATGACAATCCATATATCCGCAACGCATCCATGCAGGCGCTGGGGCACGTCGATGGAATCCAGTAGTCTTGTTCGCCGGTTTGGCCTGGTAACTGGTCTGGCCTTTGGCTTGATGTTGAGTGCGCAAGGACGAGCTGATGTTCGCCTGGAGATCGCCGGACTTGACGCCGGGCTGGCAAACCCTGCCGGGCGTGCGTCTACCGGCAGCCGGCTACCAGGTCAGGGCTATCTTGGAATCGACATTCGTGACATCTCCGACAGCGAAGTGGGTGCGCTGCGTCTCAAGGATTCGCGTGGGGCTGAAGTCATCATGGTTGATCATGACGGACCGGCGGGCAAAGCGGGCTTACGCGAACACGACGTGGTTCTTAGCGTGAATGGCACTTTGATTGAAGGCGAAGACCATCTTCGCAAGACCCTTCGAGAGTTGCAGCCAGGCCGCTCGGTATCCATGCTCATCTGTCGCGGCGGAGCGGAGCAGACGGTGAGTGCAACCATGGCAAACCGGGCAGAACTTGAGAAGCAGGCATGGGAGCAGCATTGGACTGTACCGGAGCCGAGCCGCGAAGAGGGTGCCGTGTCGGCCCCTGCAGCAAAGAGTGGCTTTGGTCACAGCTTTATGTCAGGACATATCCTACCGATGACTACCGCTTACACAGGTGTGACGGTGGATGCACTTGGAGCGCAACTGGCGGACTTCTTCGGCGTAAAAGATGGCAAGGGCCTGCTGGTGCACGCGGTGGAAGAGAATAGCCCGGCCGCGATCGGCGGACTGCACGCGGGGGATGTTGTTACCCGCATTAACGGGGACCACGTTGCGACGAAGTCGGACTGGAGCAAGGCGCTGCACGACAGTAAAGGGCATCCAGTGAGCCTGACTATCATCCGGGACCGCCGTGAACAGATGTTGACCATGGTGCCCGACGCGAAGCATCGCAGCGAACTGGTCCCTCCCGCGCAACCTGCTGCAGAGCGCAGTTGGCTATCGATCTTACTGCTGCGTTAGTCTCCCAAGCCAGCAGGCGCAGGCACTGTTCGACTCTGAAAGACCACCCAAGTACTACTGCCGGGCCCTACTATACTGGGGTCACGGATGGACAATTTAGAGCCGCTTCAGCCCCACCTGGACGACTACCTGCTGGATGGCGCGTACGACGAAATGTTCGCCGCGCCCGATCAGCTACGCGGCCACTACCAAGTCTTAATGGACCAGTTTTCCGCTCTTCCCCACGCAGAGGTGGAGCGACGTAAACAGGCAGCAGACCTCTCGTTTTTGAACCAGGGCATTACCTTTACCGTTTACGGCAGGGATGAGGGGACAGAAAAGATTTTTCCGTATGACCTGTTGCCGCGCATGATAACCAGTGCTGAGTGGGCTGTTGTAGAAAAAGGCCTGACGCAGCGCATTACCGCGCTCAACCTGTTCCTGAAGGACATCTACACGGAAGGACGAATCCTTGCGGATGGCGTGGTGCCGCGAGAAATTGTATACAGCTGCAGGCATTTTCGACGGCACATGATTGGGCTGCAGGTTCCCCGCAACGTGTACATTGCCGTGGTCGGCACCGACCTCATCCGGCTTGAGAACGGCGAATTTGTCGTGCTGGAAGATAACCTGCGCGTACCCAGTGGGGTCAGCTACATGCTGACGAACCGGCGCGTGATGAAGCGGATTTTTCCGCAGATGTTTCGCAGGTACAACGTTCGGCCCATTGAGCAGTACACGCAGTTGCTGCTGGGCACGTTACGCTCGCTCGCGCCGGAAGGTCGGCCGGAGCCCAACATCGTCCTGCTGTCGCCGGGTGTCTTCAACTCGGCCTACTACGAACATGCCTACCTTGCGCGGCAGATGGGTATCGAGCTGGTAGAAGGTCGCGACCTGGTGACGCACGACAATGTTGTGTACATGCGCACAACCAGCGGTCTGCGCCGCGTGGATGTGATCTACCGCCGCGTGGATGATGATTTTATTGATCCCATGAGCTTTCGCGCGGACAGCATGCTCGGCGTTGCCGGCCTGTTCAACGCCTATCGTGCCGGGAACGTGACACTGGCAAATGCCTTCGGCACCGGAGTGGCGGACGATAAGGCGTTGTATGCCTATGTGCCCGACATCATCCGCTACTACCTGACGGAAGAGCCCGTGCTGAAGAATGTAGAAACTTACCTGTGCGCGCGAGCCTCGGAACGCTCGCACGTACTGGCGAATCTGGACAAGATGGTCGTAAAAGCCGTAGGCGAAAGCGGGGGCTACGGCATGCTGATCGGACCGCAATCCACCGCGGAACAGCGTGAGGAGTTCCGCGCGAAGATTGAGGCCGATCCGCGTAACTATATCGCTCAGCCGACCATCCAGTTTTCCCGCGCGCCCTGCCTTTTCGGCAACGGCTTCGAACCGCGCCATGTCGATCTAAGGCCCTACGTGCTTTATGGTGACAAGGTCAGCATCGTTCCCGGCGGCCTGACGCGTGTGGCCCTGAAGAAGGGTTCGCTGGTGGTTAATAGTTCGCAGGGCGGTGGTAGTAAGGATACGTGGGTGCTGAGTCAATGATGCGTACAGTTCGATACAACGGGACAACCGGTGAACGCACAGAACATGACGATGGTGTTCCGCCGCCACTGCTCGCTTGTGTCGGCCCCTGTTGTGCCATCAGACGCTTGCAAAGCGTGGCGATTACGAATTTGCCCAGTTGCTTCTGGGAGGATGATGGTCAGGATGACCCAAATGCAGACGAATTATGGGTGGGCCTAATACCGATCTGAGTTTTACGCAAGCGCCTTCAAACTATCTTGCACTGGGCGCTTGCGAAGAAAGCATGTTGGCGAATGTCAGACCACCTACCGCTGACCAGAGAAGAGGGTAACCGAATGCTTTCAAGAGTTGCAGACAGCCTGTACTGGATGAGCCGCTACCTTGAGCGCGCCGAGCACACCACGCGTCTGCTGGACGTGAACCTGAACCTGATGCTGGACGAACCGGCCACCAGTGCAGACCGGCGCTGGCAGCGTGTTTTGCAGGCGATTGGAGCGCCCAGGGGCGTGGAGTGGAAGGGCGATGCCATGGCACTGGCGCATTGCCTCACCTTTGACGCGAACACGCGGTCCAGCGTGCTGGCCTGCATCATCTCGGCGCGTGAAAATGCGCGGCATGTGCGCGAGCAGATCTCCACCGAGATGTGGCAGAAACTGAACAGTCTCTACTTGCAGGTGACCCGGCCGGAACTGCAGGGCAGCTTAAGTATTCAAGGCTCGCAGCAGAACGAGGCTCCCACGGAGTTTCTCGGCCAGGTGATGGAGGGTGTGCACCAGTTTCAGGGCGTTACCGACTCAACCATGAGCCATGGCGAAGGGTGGCAGTTTATCCAGGTGGGCCGCTACATGGAACGCGCGTCAGCCACGGCCATTTTGCTGGAAGCTTACCAGCCCGAACTGTGGACCGCGCAGGATGCGTTGCCTGACAGCAACGAGTACCTGGAATGGATGGGCCTGCTGCGCTCGGCCACGGCTTTCGAGGCGTACTGCAAGGTCTACACGGCCGATCTGGCGCCGGACTGGATCCTTGAGTTTCTACTGTTGGACCAGGACTTTCCGCACTCATTGCGCTTCTCCATTGACGCGATGCAGCACGCGTTGGAGGCTGTACAGGATGTCAGCGGCGGTACGCGGTCTGACAAGTTGAGCCGCATCGCAGGGCGTTTGCGTGCAACCCTGAGTTACAGCAGCGTGGAAGAGATCATGAGCCGTGATGTTGTCATGTACCTGCGCGACATTCAGGTGCAGTGCCGAGAGATACACATTGCGATCTACGAACTCTACGTTGATTACTCGATTCAGGCGGCGTTGGCCGGTTAGTTAGGAAAATTATGTATTACACGGTCCGACATCTAACAAAATTCGTCTACAGCAACGCGGTAAGCGAAAGCATCATGGAGACGCGCATGCATCCGCGATCCGATGCGATGCAGCGCTGCCTGAACTTTCAGCTTTCCGTATCGCCGCGCTGCCGTGTGTTCAGCTATCGCGACCACCTGTCGAATCACGTGCATCACTTCGACATACCCGGCGCGCATGAGCAGCTGGTCATTGTGGCGGAGAGCCTGGTCGAGATGGAAGAGAACTTTCCGGTGCCTTCCTTTCTTGCACCCGATGCCTGGGCGGCCCTTGACGCGGATGTGCAGGCCGGCGACTTTTGGGAGTTCCTGTTTCCCAGCGAGTTCACTACACCCACGCCGCTGCTGGAGGAACTTGGAGAGAGGCTGGATGTTCGTCGCCGCGACGACCCGCTGATGGTGCTGCACGATCTGAATGAAAAGCTGTATCACTATTTCGACTACGTACCTAAGTCAACCGATGCGGATTCGCTGATCGATGTGGCGCTGACGCAGAAGACGGGTGTGTGCCAGGACTTTGCTCATGTCATGATTTCGCTGGTACGGTCGCGACTGCACATCCCCTGCCGGTATGTGAGCGGCTACCTATATCACGGCGACAGTGACAAGGACCGAAGCATCAACTCCGCGACCCACGCCTGGATTGAAGCGTACCTGCCGCAGTTGGGCTGGGTGGGGTTTGACCCGACGAACTGGCTGGTAGCGGGTGATCGTCACATCCGAACCGCACTTGGTCGAGATTACAGTGATGTTCCGCCGACGCACGGGATTTTTCGCGGCTCTGCGAACACGGATCTGACTGTCGCCGTGCGCGTTTCGCCAAGTGAAGGAACGCCGCTGCCAGACCAGGAACTGGTGGTGCCGGAGGACTGGTCGATGCTTGTGGAAAAGGCGCAGCAACTGCCGCCTGCGCCTTCACCGATAGCTGACCATATCAAGCACATGCAGCAAATGCAGCAGGCTCAGCAGTAAGTTGTACCGGGCGGAGCAGGTGCAAAGCCCTGTGGCTCCGCACCTGTTTTGCATTTCTGTTCAGGAACAATGTCCAACAACCAGTGGATCCATGTCGAAGCTAACCTCGTCCACGGGTAGAAACTCAATTTCGAGTGACTCGTTAATGGGGTTAGAGGGTCCATTAAACTAGTCACCCGCCGCCGGTTGCAAACTGGGCTGGTGAACTCTGGTCCGCCTGCGAGAGTAGCGACGGCTGGTGCGCCCAACCCAGCCTCGCACGCGGTCAAAGACCAGGTAAATCACCGGCGTGGTGAACAGCGTAAGGCACTGCGAAACAATAAGACCGCCGACAATGGTGATGCCCAAAGGACGTCGCAGCTCAGAGCCGACGCCCGTGCCGAATGCAAGCGGAAAGCCGCCCAGCATGGCTGCCATGGTCGTCATCATGATGGGCCGGAAACGCAACATGCAGGCCTGGTAGATGGCTTCTTCCGGACTCTTGCCCTGCTCGCGTTCTGCGACAATGGCGAAATCGATCATCATAATGGCGTTTTTCTTCACGATGCCGATCAGCAACACGATACCGATCATCGCGATAACGGAAAGATCCATCTGTGTAATCAACAGAGCAAGAATGGCGCCGACACCCGCTGAAGGAAGGGTGGACAAAATGGTGAGCGGATGGATAAAGCTCTCGTACAGAACGCCCAGCACAATATAGACGGCAGTCAGCGCCAGCAGGATCAGAATCGGCTCAGACGAAAGCGAATCCTGGAATGCGGCGGCTGAACCCTGGAACCCGCCGGTAATACTGGCAGGCACGCCGATGGTGTTGCGCACATTGCTGATGATTTCCGTGGCCTGCGAAAGGGAAACACCCGGGGCCAGGTTGAACGACAACGTCGCCGCCGGGGACAGTCCCTGGTGGTTTACCTGCAGGGGAATGCGTTGCATTTCAAAGTGGGTAATGGCAGACAGCGGAATCTGTGCACCGTTCGCTGCCTTGACATAGATACTCCGCAGAGCCTCGGGAGAGCTCTGGAACTGTGGAGCCACTTCCATGACCACGTGGTACTGGTTGAGAGTCCTGTAGGTCGTGGAGACCTGCCGTTGCCCGAAGGCTGACGACAGTGTCTGATCGATAGCGAGCGAGGTCACACCCAGTCGCGAAGCGGTGTCGCGATCGACAACCAGCTTGGTTTCAAGGCCGTGATCCTGCTGGTCGGTGGCAACGTCGCGGAGTTCCGGCCTTTTCTGCATGGCCTCCATCATGAGGGGCGACCAGTGGTTCAGGTCTGACACGGAGTCGCCCGTCAGTGTGTACTGGTACTGCGTCGCCGTCTGGCGGCCGCCGATCTGCAGTTCCTGCTGCGACTGGAGAAACGTCTGCACGCCCGGGGTGCGTGACAGTGCCGGGCGGAGCCGGTTGATGATAATGTCAGCAGTTGCGCGGTCCGCTCGCTCGTTGAGAGGCTTGAGTGAGACAAACATCTGACCGCGGTTGGAAGCGCCGCCACCGGGTCCGCCCGCGCCCCTTCGCGCGCCGGCAGCCACGCCGCCACCAGGACTGAACCGAGGCCGAAGAAAAACGCGCTGCCCACGAGCAGCGGCGTCAGGAAAAACCGCTCCACGCTGACCAGCAGGGACAGCGTGCTGATCACCCGGGCGATTTCTCGGCCGAGC
>CAXTFT010000015.1:0-18008 GCA_964243585.1 uncultured Terriglobus sp. | reverse complement strand
CCGCCGACGGACGCCATCACGTTTTCTATGTCCGGGTCTTTACGCAGGACAGCCGCCGCGTCGATAACCTTCTGCTTCATTTGAATAAAGGAGACATCCTGCTGGCCCTGTATGCTGCCACCCAGGCGTCCTGTGTCCTGCTGCGGGAAAAAGCCTTTCGGAACCAGCACGAACAGGTAAATGTTCAGCCCAAATGTAACAAGCCAGATGATGAGTACCGGCCACTGGTGCCGCAGCACCCAGCGAAGACCAAGCTCGTACTCCGAATGCATCCAGTCAAAAAAGCGCTCGCCAAGCATGTAAATTCGGCCATGCTTTTTGGAGGCGTGCGGCTGCAGGAACTTCGCGGACAGCATCGGCGTCGTCGTCAGGGAGACGACAAGCGACACGCAGATGGAGACGGAAAGAGTGACGGCAAACTCGCGGAAGAGGCGGCCAACGATGCCGCCCATCATCAGGATCGGTATGAAGACCGCGATCAACGAGATGGACATTGATAGAACAGTGAACCCGATCTCCTTTGAGCCGACCATCGCCGCATCGTAAGGGGAAAGGCCGTCTTCCAGGTGACGCGATATGTTTTCGATGACAACAATGGCGTCGTCCACGACAAAGCCGGTGCAGATGGTCAGCGCCATCAGCGACAGGTTGTCCAGCGTATAGCCCAGCAGGTACATGACGCCGAAAGTGCCCATGATAGAAAGCGGCACGGACACGGACGGAATGAGTGTGGAGCGCACTTCGCGCAGAAAGAAGAACACCACCAGGATGACAAGAACAATGGTGATGATCATGGTCCGGGTGATGTCAGCAACAGAAGCGCGGACGGTCTGTGTACGGTCAAGCGCAACCTGAAGTCTGATGGCGGCGGGCAGTGACGCCTGCAGTACCGGCAACTGCTTCATTACGTTATCGACTGTCTCGATAACATTCGCGCCAGGCGACTTGAAGACGATGACAAGGATGGACGGCTTGCCATTGGTGGTGCCATAGTTCAGGTTGTTTTCACTGGCGTCGACAACTTCTGCCACATCGCCCAGGCGGACAATGCCGGCGGCATTGGTGCTGGTCGTGGCTACGTTGGATGGACGGGTGCTCACCTGCGCGGAGGTATAACCCGCACCGCTGTCGATGTTCGCACCCTGGGCTGCGGTTGTAGTTGCGGCGGCACCGGTGACTGCACTGGCGACGCTGCTGGGCAGGCCGTTGCTGGCCTGTGCATTGGTAATGGATCCGCGGCTGGTTGCAACAACCAGTGGCCGATACTCGTCTGCACCGAAAAGCTGGTCCGTGGTGCTGATCGCCCAACGCCGGTCCGGGCCGTTCAGGAACCCCTTGGGCTGATTAACATTGATCGTCTGCACGGCGGCAGCAAGCTGAGTCAGCGACAAGTTGTATGCCGTCAGCTGGTTTGGATTGACCTCAAGCCGGACCGCCGGTTTCGATGAGCCGCCGACAAAGGTCTGGCCCACACCCTGAACCGCAGCCAGCTTTTGCGCCAGAATGGAGTCCGCCGCATCGTACAGCTGCGGCACCGTCAGCGTGTCACTGGTCATTGCCAGGATCAGGATGGGCGCCTCCGACGGGTTGATCTTGCGGTATGTCGGGTTCATGGGCATGTTGGCCGGCAGCTGGGCGCGCGCCGCGCTGATTGCGGCTTGCACGTCGCGCGCGGCACCGTTGATGTCGCGACTCAAGTCGAACTGCATGGTGATGTTCGCCGAGCCCTGCGACGAACTCGACGTCATCTGGTTAATGCCGGCAATACGAGAAAACTGCCGTTCCAGGGGAGTGGCGACCGAGGAAGCCATAGTCTCCGGGTCGCCGCCGGGCAGGGACGCACCTACTGAGATGACCGGGAACTCAACGTTCGGCAGCGAGGCCACCGGCAGCATCTTGTATGCCACTGAACCGGCCAGCAGAATGGCGAAAGACAGGAGAAACGTCGCGATGGGCCGCTGAATGAACGGGGCAGAGAAATGAACGCCACCGATGGAGCCCAGTGGAGAACTCTCATCTTCTGAGTCTTGCGCGTTGCGGTGCTCGTCGTGAAAGGAGGCGTGATCATGCGGGTCGCGATCTCCACCCTGCAGGTCAGTGCCATGCAGCCGCGCAGCATCACCGGGCTTCTGGTGGTCGCGCGGAGTCTTGTCGCCGGGTTCGGGTGCCGTGTTCATTTTGATTTCTCTTCCGGTGCTTTGCTTATGGCTTCTTCTGTCTTCTGTATGACTCTGCGTCCGCAAGATCCTGGAGCCGGCCGGATGCCTGTTTGTTCCTGATCAAGTCCTGCCGTCCCAAGTAGTGGACAGGAATACCTTGTTGTTCGGCATCTACGCGGCTCTGCCATGCTTTGTCAAAATCCACCTCTTCGATACTGTTAAGATGTCTCTTCGGAATGGCGGCAGTCCGATCTGGCAAATTGAGTCTGCACGTTGCAGGTCCTCCACAGTCAAGTCAGTCATAGGTGCACCCAACGCGACAAGGGCATCGAACACCGCTGTGCATTCGCTCGTTCCGGATCGATTGGCAGGTCCAGATCTTTTGTGAACCTGGGCTGCGAGTGAAGGGTCACTGCCCAGCCACCAATGATCAGGTACCTAACTCCGCGCTGATCGAAAAGAGACAAGAGATCGATCCAGTTCTTGTCCATCTGCATACAGTCCTTTCGCGCGGCAGGCGCTAAGAATCATCTTCCACGCAGCGGCAGCCCTTTCACTTGGACTGATCGACTGCCAGTAGCGGTACTCGTCTGCTTTCTGCTCCTCGAAGGAGATCGCTTTTGTGATGGTTTATCCACTGCTAGTCTCCGGCTGCATAGTGCGGTTCCTTGTGTAGATTGGCTTCATACTCCTGGTCAGCCTTTTCCGTGCCGAGGTACTTGCGGCCTATGCGATCAAAGAACAGGTAGACCACCGGCGTGGTGTACAGGGTAAGCACCTGTGAGACGATCAGGCCGCCGATGATCGTGATACCCAGCGGCCGGCGCAACTCTGAACCTGTACCGGAGCCAAGTGCCAGCGGCACGCCACCCAGCAGCGCGGCCATAGTCGTCATCATGATGGGACGGAAGCGCAGCAGGCAGGCCTGGTAAATCGATTCCTCGGGCGTCTTGCCGTGTTCACGCTCGGCTTCCAGTGCGAAGTCGATCATCATGATGGCATTTTTCTTCACAATGCCGATCAGCAGGATAATGCCGATCAGTGCAATGACCGAGAGATTGGTTCCGGTGACAAAGAGGGCAAGAATCGCACCGACGCCGGCGGAAGGCAACGTGGACAGGATGGTAATGGGATGTATGTAGCTTTCGTACAGCACGCCCAGAACAATGTACACGGTGACCAGCGCGGCGAGGATCAGCAATGGCTCGTTTGAAAGAGAGGCTTCGAAGGATGCTGCCGTGCCCTGAAAATTCGCATTGACTGACAGCGGGATGGCCAGCTCTTTTTCTGCTTTGCGTACCGCTGAAACAGCATCCCCGATGGAGTAGCCGGGAGCAAGATTGAACGACAGGTTCACTGCCGGGAATTGCCCCTCATGAGAGATGGCCAATGTCGCCGGTCGTTGTTCAAAATGCGTAAAGGCAGAGACTGGAACCTGCGTACCGGTGGCACTCTTCACGTAAATATTATTCAGCTGGGCAGGATCACGCTGGTACCTGGGCGCGACCTCCAGGATGACGTGGTACTGGTTTTGCTGGGTGAACATGGTAGATACTTGGCGTTGCGCAAACGCATCGTCCAGGGTGTCGTCGATGTTCTGCGGTGTAATGCCAAGCCGCGATGCGGTGTCGCGATCAATCACCAGTGCAGCCTCAAGGCCCTCCGTCGTTTGGTCGGTTGCCACGTCGGTCAACTGCGGCAGCGAACGGAATTTCTTCAGGATGCGGTCAGACCATTCCACCAGTTCGGTGCTGTTTGCATCTTCCACGGAGTACTGATACTGCGTGCGTGCTGTGCGGTTTTCGACCGTTAGATCCTGCAGCGGCTGCATGTAGGCCTGAATGCCTTCCACCTGGGCCAGCTTCGGCGGATGATGGCTTCGGCGCTGGTAGTACGCTCTTCGCGGTCGCGAAGATTGATCTGGATTCGACCGGAGTTCAACGTGTTATTGGTCGCATCAATGCCGATGAAAGAAGACAGGGAATCGACGTCCGGATCGGTAAGGATGGCATTCGCGAGTGCCTGCTGCCGTTGGCTCATGGCTGGGAAGCTGATGTCCTCCGGTCCGTCGGTAATGGCAAGGATCACGCCGGTATCCTGCACGGGAAAGAAGCCTTTCGGCACAACCGAGTACAGCACAAAGGTCAGGACAAAGGTGGCCAACGTAACCAGGAGCGTAAAGGTCTGGTGGCGCAAGACCCACCGCACACCCACCGCATAGCGATCGATAACCCAGTTGAAAAAGTCTTCTGAAACCTTGTAGAAGCGGCCCTTCTCGTTCTCTGGCGTGTGCTTCAGCAGCTTGGCGGCCATCATGGGGGTCAGTGTCAGAGAGACAACGGCCGAGACAAGAATGGTAACGGAAAGGGTAACTGCGAACTCACGGAAAAGCCGGCCCACGATATCGCCCATGAACAGCAGCGGGATCAGCACGGCGATCAACGAGATGGTGAGTGACAGGATGGTGAAGCCGATCTGCTCGGACCCTTTCAGCGCCGCGTCCAGTGGCGAGTCGCCCATTTCCAGGTAGCGATCAATGTTTTCGACCATCACGATCGCGTCATCAACCACGAAGCCGGTCGAGATGGTCAGCGCCATCAGCGACAGATTGTTGAGCGAGTAGCCCAGCATGTACATGACGCCAAAGGTGCCCACGATGGAAAGTGGCACGGCGATTGACGGGATGATGGTTGCGCGCCAGGAACGCAGGAACAGGAAGATAACAAAGACGACCAGGCCGATGGTGAGCACCAGTTCAAACTGCACATCCTTGACACTGGCGCGGATGGTGCTGGTACGGTCGGTAAGTGTTTCCAGCTTGACGGAGGAGGGCAGCGTCGCCTGCAGCTTGGGCAGCAGTGCCTCAATGCGGTCAACGACGCCAATGATGTTGGCACCGGGCTGCCGCTGGATGTTGATGATGACGGCGGGACTTGTGTAGGCAGGTTCGCCACCCTCCGCGCGGCGTCCCATCCATGCTGCCTGGAAGCTGTTTTCAGCTCCGTCAACAGCTATGGCAACGTCAGACATACGCACCGGAGAACCGGTTCGATACGCGACGATGACGTTCATGTAGTCGGCGGCAGATAGTAGCTGGTCGTTCGCGCCGATGGTGTAACTCTGGTGGACGCCGTTCAGGTTGCCCTTGGCCTGATCCACGTTGGCCGATGCAAGGGAGGTTCGCAGGTCTTCCAGCGACAGGCCGTAGCCGGCGAGGGCCGTCGGGTTTGCCTGGATGCGAACGCCCGGTTTCTGACCGCCGGCAATCGAAACCAGGCCTACGCCGGACAGCTGCGAGATCTTGTTCGCGAGAATCGTGTCCGCGAGATCTTCAACCTTGGTCAGCGGCAGCGTGCTGGAGGTAAGCGCCAATGTCAGGATGGGCGCATCCGCCGGGTTGACCTTGTTATAGATCGGAGGATTTGGCAGGTCCTTCGGCAGCAGCGATTGCGCGGCATTGATGGCAGCCTGCACGTCCTGCTGGGCCACATCAATCGATTCGTTCAAATTGAACTGCAGCGTGATGATGGAACCGCCGCCGGATGAGACGGAAGTCATCTGCGTCAGGCCGGGAATCTGGCCGAACTGCCGTTCCAGCGAACCCGTCACCGCAGAGGTCATCACCGCCGGTGAGGCACCTGGATAGTATGTCTGCACCTGGATAGTGGGGTAATCCACCTGCGGCAATGCCGACACCGGCAACTGAGTGTAGGCCACGCTGCCCGCAAGCAGGATGGCAATCATCAGCAGGGCAGTGGCGACCGGGCGAAGAATAAAGGGCCGGGACGGACTCATAGGGTGACTCCAAAGACTTAGTGCCTGCAGCTGGAGGTGCTGAACGGACAGCCTTGCACGCGAGGATGTCTCTTAACGACTACTGCTTTATCGCAGCCGGATAACGTTGCGCCCGGCGGTAGAGCACCTCAGTATCAGGTGCATCGTTTCCGGCGGCGTTGACCGGAATGGATTACAGGGCCGAGATGTCGGTCCCGCAGAACCTACTGGGACGCGTCTTGCCGCGGGCGGTGGCGTTCGTCACCATCGGCTTGACCGCGCCTACGCTCGGAACGCCCGGGCGTGTTCCCGTCGGAAGCACGCTGGCCCGACTGTGAACCCGCACCATCCGTCCCTGCGGTATTGCCATCCCCTCCACGTGATCTGCGCCCGGAACCGGTGCCATCAGGGCCTGCGTCGCGATCCGACCCGCGCCCGTTACTAAACGAGCCAGCTGCTGCATCAGCGCCGCCTGCGTCGCCGCCCGGAGTCTTTCCGCCGCCGTTTGCGCGCGCCTGGCGAGCTGCGATCATATCGTTTGAAGGCCGAGGGAAGACCCGGCTGTTGTTCTGCAGTTTTTCCTGACCGTCAGTTACTACTTGCTGACCCGACTGCAGACCGCTCTTGATGATGATGTCCGTGCCTTGGGTGCTGTCGATAACAACCGGTACCACGTGAACCGGGTAGCTAACCTGCGGACCGCCCTCACCACCGCGGCCACTGTTACGCCCTTCGCCGCCCGTTCTTGGGGTCGTGTCAGTTGCGGGTGCATTGCCTGCCCCGGACGTTGCCCCGCCCGGCGAGTTGCCCGGCGCACCGCCACCCTGTGCATCGGCTCCTGTGTTGCCGCCGCCTGCTCCACCCACGGGCGAACTGTTGCCAGGCGAAGTACTGCTGGTACTACCCTGTGAGCGCCCACTGCCGCCCGCTGTCCTGTTAGCGCCACCGGCACCGGTCATGTTCTGCGGCTGGGTACGGTCTACCACGTAGACAAACGAGCCATTGTTGCCGGTCTGGATGGCAGCCGCGGGAATGACCAGGGAATCCGCGCGGTTCTCCAGAACCAGGTGGATGTTCACAAACTGATTTGGGTAAAGCGCATTGTCAGCATTGCCAAAAACGGCCTTGAGCTTGGCTGTGCCCGTTGTTGTATCAATCTGGTTGTCGACCGTGAGCAGAGCTCCTGTCGCAAGTTTTGAAGTGTTGGCGCGATCCCACGCCTCGGCAACCAGCTTGCGGCCGCCACGTATACGTCCGAACACGGCCGGCAACTGGTCTTCCGGCAGGGTAAAGATCACCGAGATGGGCTGCACCTGGGTGATGACAACAAGTCCGGTTGTGGCCGAAGCGCTGACAATATTGCCGACATCAACCTGCCGCAGGCCAACGATGCCGCTGATGGGTGATGTGATGTGCGTGTAGTTCACGTTAACCTGCGCCTGCTGAATGGCGGCGCGGTCAGCCGCCAGCGTGCCGACGGACTGCCCGGCGGTGGCTTCCTGGGTCTGGGTCGATTCCTTTGAAACGACACCTGCCGCATACAGCTGGTTATAGCGCTGCGACTGCACCTGGGCCAGCGCTGCGTTTGCCTGGTCGCGGGCCAGATTGCCGCGTGCTACGGCGAGCGTCGCCAGGTAGGGCTGCGGATCGACTTCAATCAGCGATTGCCCTTGCCGGACCCGCTGGCCTTCCTGAAAGTTCACCTTCGTGATCTGGCCGTCCACCCGGCTCTTCAGCGTAACGGTGTTGTAGGCTGTCACGGTACCCAGCGCTGTTAACTGAATGGGAATTGTTCTTTTGGTGACAACATCAAACGCGACAGGCGTAATCGCATTTGCTCCACCGCCACGGCGTCCGCCACCGCCTGGCCCACCTGCCTGTTGTGGATGATTCGTCCGAATGCGATAGACCACGAACCCGATCGCGCTTCCGATCACGAGAGTCAGGATGACGATCCGAAGCAAGGAGCTTTTGCGCGGTGCTGCTTCGCCGGGGTGCTGTGAAGCGTCGTTCGGAAGGCCTGTAGAAGAAGGCGATGCGTGCTCCGGCAAAGCCGGAGTTTCGTGCGAGGAAGAGGCAGCGTGCTCGCTGGAAGGTGACAACATGTCTGCGGCGGACCGTCCTGAGTCTTGTCTTGTGAGTACTTGCGGGCGGAGGAGTTATTTAGTCCCGCGCGTAGTCTTTAGACTACAGGCAAATGACGGATGAGCCTCTCACGGGGTTTCGAGGTATTTTTGCTGCACTCGCTTCTGTCCACGATCGACATGCTCCCGGTAACTTTTTGCGGGCCATAGACTGCGTACTATGAAGGACAGTAGTTCGCACCAAAGGGAGAGGCATGCCGGAAGGTATTCAGGATATTGGAGTTGTACGTGATTCGACACCTCCGGAACTCCCAGGCGATGCCAGCACGGACCTGCCTTTGTGTGTTGACCTGGACGGCACCCTGGTAAAAAGTGACACACTCCTTGACGCGGTGCTGCTGCTGATACGCCAGCAGCCTGCCTCCACGCTGCATTGGTTGAGTTGGTTGAAAAAGGGCAAAGCGGGCTTTAAACGCGAAATTACCACGCGCGCCATTGTTGAGGTAGAACACCTGCCCTACAACCAGCCTTTGCTGATGTTTCTACGCGAAGAACGTGCGCGGGGCCGTCGCATCTTCCTGGCAACAGCGGCTGATCGCGGCTTTGCAGAACTGATAGCGGCTCACGTGGGCCTGTTTGACGGCGTTCTAGCCTCGGACGGCAGCCACAACCTTGCCGGTGCAAATAAGCTGCGTGCTTTTCAGCAACGCTTTCCAGAGGGCTTTACTTATATCGGCAACGCCATGCCGGACCGCACCCTGCTGCAGGCAAGCGTTACGCCCATGGTTGCCAACCCGCACGCGGGTCTGCAAAGGGCAATGCGCCGCGACGGCACGGTGCCGCACCGCGCGTTTACGGACGCCAGACCGTCAGGCAAAGTCCTGTTGAAGGCTATCCGGCTGCACCAGTGGGCGAAGAACGTCCTGGTCTTTCTACCGGCCGTGCTTGCGCACGATCTTTCGCCGCGCAGCCTGCTGATCTCGCTGCTGGCGTTTTTGTCGGTTTCATTCTGCGCCAGCGCCACCTACATCATCAACGATCTGCTTGATATCGAAGCGGACCGCCGGCACCCTCGTAAGCGCAATCGCCCCTTTGCCGCGGGGGACCTTTCCCCCCTTACCGGCGTGGCTGTAGTTGCAGGCTTCTTTGTGATTTCGCTTGCTTTCGCGCTGCTTGTTCCTTACGCCTTCGCTGCGCTACCAGGGCCGTGGGACGTACATGCGGCGCTGCTGGCACCGCATCGCTTCCTGCTCTGGCTTGCCATTTATACAGTTACGACACTCTCTTACTCGTTCTACCTGAAGCGAATCGCGTTGGTTGACGTAGTCGTCCTTAGTGGCCTGTATACAGTACGGATCCTGGCCGGATCGGCTGCCACCGGCGTGATTGTTTCCGCTTGGCTGGGTGCGTTCTCCGTGTTCTTTTTTCTGTCACTGGCCTATGTCAAACGCTTTTCCGAGCTAAACCTGCTCATTTCGCAGGGACGGACGGACGCCAGCGGTCGCGGCTACCGCACCGGTGACATAGAGCAGTTGCGTTCTTTCGGTACGGGCAGTGCCTTTGCCAGTGTGGTGGTGCTGACCATGTACGTCTCGAACCTGGATGCGGTCCACCTGTACCGGCATACACCGCGCCTTTGGCTGCTGGTACCGGTGCTGATCCTGTGGATCAGCCAGGTATGGCTGCTGGCCAGCCGCGGCGATCTGCACGAAGACCCAGTGGTCTACGCCATCACGGATCGGCGCAGCTGGTTGTTAGGCGCGATTTGCGGGGTTATCGTGTGGTCTGCACTGTGACACTGTGTCAGCTATGCTGAATGGACGCAGACATGGAGACAATCACACCTTTAAGCGCATTTGATGACACTTCGATGGATGCTGCATTTCGAGCGCTTATGGAAGAAGTTCGTTCATCGGCTGCCGGGCTTGGCACGCAAGACGCGCGTGAAAGCTTCCGGTTGGAATGGCTTGGCCGCAAGCAGGGTCGCCTTAAGCTTCTGAGTGAAGCGTGGTTGAAGTCCGCCCCTCCTGAAGCGAAAAAAGCCCTTGGAGTGCGCTTCAACACCCTGAAGGAAGAGATCGAAGCAGCGCTTTCTGTGGAGTACCCTGCTGTAGCCGTTGCGCCCGGATCAGGTCTTGACCTGTCTCTGCCTGGCATACGTCGCAGCATCGGCGTTGAGCACCCGCTGACGCGCACCATGCGGGAGATGACGGCGGTGTTTGCGGCGCTGGGCTACTCCGTTGGCGTCGGGCCCGAGGTCGAGACAGACTTCTACAACTTCGAAGCACTGAACTTTCCGCCCAATCACCCTGCGCGCGACACGCAGGACACCCTGGTCGTCGCCGGGCAGGAAGGCAAGCCGCTACGTGAGCGCCTGCTGATGCGTACGCACACGTCGCCCGTACAGATCCGCAGCATGGTCGCAAACCCGCCGCCGCTGCGCATCGTCATCCCGGGCAAGGTGCATCGCAACGACGAAAGCGACGCCACGCACTCACCCATCTTTCACCAGGTGGAGGGGCTGTGTGTGGATACGAACATCACGTTCAGCGACCTGAAGGGTACGCTGGACCACGCCATGAAGGCCTTCTTCGGATCGGCCGTTAAGACTCGCTTCTTTCCGTCGTATTTCCCATTCACGGAGCCGAGCGCGGACGTGCAGATCTCCTGCCCGTTCTGCGGTGGCAAGGGTTGCCGTAAGTGTAAGCACTCCGGCTGGATTGAACTGCTGGGCTGCGGCATAGTGGACCCGGCAGTGTTTGCAGCAGTGGATGCACGCCGCATCGAGAACGGCATGGAACCTGCCTACGATACACAGAACATCAGCGGCTTCGCCTTTGGCATGGGCGTGGAGCGCATCGCCATGATGAAGTATGGCGTGGGCGACATCGGCCAGTTTTACTCAGGCGACTTGCGCTTCTTGAGCCAGTTTATATAGGAATTAGCGAAGTTATGTTAAGCCCGTAACTTTGCTAATCTGTCTATAGATGGATCCTGTACTCAATCCGTATGCGCCAGGCGCGGGTTCTCCACCACCTGAACTTGCGGGGCGCGACAGCATCCGTAAGCAGGTGCGAGTCGCTGTTTCACGTACCAGGCTGGGAAGATCCGCAAAAAGCGTGATTCTGGTTGGCCTGCGGGGCGTGGGCAAAACCGTCCTCCTGGATCGGATGAAGGCGGACGCGGAAGCAGAAGGCATTTTTGGCATACGTGCCGAGACGCCTGAAAACCGATCGCTTCCGGCCTTGCTAGCACCCCAGTTCCGCTCCCTTTTGTTGCGGCTTAGCCGTTCGGCGGAAGCCAAAGACCTCGCGCAGCGAGGCCTCCGCGCACTTACCGGATTCGCAAAGTCTTTAAAAGTGAAATACCAGGATATTGAGGTCGGCTTCGACTTCGATGCGGAACCAGGTTTAGCCGATAACGGCGACCTGGAAACCGACCTTTCTGTTCTGTTTGAGCATGTGGGCCGTGCGGCCAAGGCAGCAGACACTGCTGCGGTGCTCTTTTTGGATGAGATTCAATACATCCACGACGATCAGTTTGCCGCGTTGACTTCTGCGCTGCATCGCTGTGCGCAACTGCAGCTACCGGTGACCATGGTGGGTGCAGGGCTGCCACAAATCAGGGGCCTGGCCGGGCACGCGAAATCCTATGCGGAGCGACTTTTTGAGTTCCCAACGATTGACCGCCTTAACGATGCCGAAGCAGGTCGAGCGCTTGAGCTTCCTGCAGCGGCAGAAAACGTCCTGTTCACGCAAGAGGCCGTGCGCGAGATATTGCACCAGACCCAGGGCTATCCTTATTTTCTGCAGGAGTGGGGTAAGCACGTATGGGACACTGCCCAACAGTCCCCCGTTCAGTTAACAGATGTCATCATGAGTTCGCAGTCTGCATTGGCAGCTTTGGATGAAAGCTTCTTTCGTGTGCGCTTTGACAGGCTTACTCCGAAAGAAAAGCAGTATCTGCGAGCAATGGCAGAGCTGGGGCCAGGGCCGCATCGGTCTGGAGACATTGCTTCGCAACTGACACGGGCCGTCAACGCCCTTGGTCCACTGCGGCAAAGCCTTATCACCAAGGGTATGATCTGGAGCCCGAGCCATGGCGATACCGCTTTTACTGTCCCCCTCTTTGACGAGTTTATGAAACGCATCATGCCTCAGATCACGCTTTCGGAGTAGCTGTGAACATTCTTTCCACATGGCTGCGCGAGTACCTGCCCGCGCTGGAAGTAGACGACCGGCAGCTTGCCGATGACCTGACCCTGCGCGGCATTGCCGTGGAAGGCGTGCATGCACTTGCAGGTGGCGGGCACCTGTTCGAGATGGACATCACGACCAACCGCGTGGATGCAATGAACCATTACGGCATTGCGCGCGAAGCTGCCGCGATCTACAACGTGCCGCTGCTGGGCCTCGAAGATCGACGAGTGCTGCGGACGGAAGTGGGCTATGCCGCTGTCGAATCGCTGCCGACGGTGGATGCATTGGGCGGCGAGGCGGCAGGTGCCGTGAACGGATCGGACGCGGTGGATACCCGCATGCCGGTGGACCCGACTGGCCTTCTGGCTGACGCCGAATTTGCCAACGGGGGTGCTTTCCCTGTGCGCATCGAAGCGGATGATCTGTGTGGCCGCTTTACCGCGCAGGTGCTTCGTGGCGTCTCTGTGGGGCAGAGTACGGGCTTGCTTGCCGAGCGATTTGCGCAGCTTGGGCAGAAGCTCATCTCGAACGCTGTCGATGTGACCAACGCTACGTGGCTTGCCATGGGTCATCCAACGCACGTCTTCGATCTCGATACGCTGCAGGGCGGAATTGTCGTTCGCCGGGCGCATGCGGGGGAACGCATTAAGCTGCTGGATGGCAGCGAGAAGGTACTGACCTCGGACGACCTTGTCATTGCGGACGAGGTCAAAGCGCTTGGGCTGGCGGGTGTGATGGGTGGCTGGGACTCGCGCGTGACGGAAGCGACGAAAAACATCCTGGTGGAAGCCGCGTGGTTCAGTCCGGCTGCGATTCGGGCCAGTTCGCGGCGGCATGGCCTGCACACCGACGCTTCGCATCGCTATGAGCGGGGCGCGGACCTGGGTGCCTGTGCAATGGCAAACCGCCTGGTCACGCGCGGCGTTCTCGCCGCCTGCGGTGGCGAAATGGTCGGTGCCATGACAGACGTAAGCGTTCCCGCGCAGGAGACGCGCACGACACACCGCGCGGCTGTGCTGCTTTCCATCGACGAAGTGCAGCGTCTGCTCGGCACCACCCTTGAAGAGAGCAGCTCTGGCAAGCTGGTGCCGCCGGAAGTCATCGAGCAGTATCTGCAGGCGCTTGGCTGTCACCTGCGTCCTGCGGACGAACCGGGCAGCTACCAGGTCACCCTGCCGAGCTGGCGGCTGGACCTGGAACGCGAGATCGATTTAATCGAGGAGATCGCGCGGGTCTACGGCTACAACCGCTTCGCGGACACGCTGCCCAGCTTCTCAGGCGGAGTGAGCGAACTGCCGGATGCCGCGAAAGAAGCCAAAGTGCGGAGCACGCTGCTGTCGCTTGGATGGACGGAGGCAATCGGCGGCACATTCTGCAGCGAAGACGATGCGAAACTCTTTGCCGCGCCGGGTGCGGCAGGTGTCGCGATGGGCAATCCATTGAACGCGGAAGCCGGTATGTTGCGGCCGTCGCTACTGCCCGGCATGGTTGGCATGCTGCAGTTGAACAGCACGCGCGATGTACCGGCGGTCCGCCTGTTTGAGTACGGCACGGTCTTTACCGGCTCCACGGCAGACGTTCAGGAGCGTGCCTCTCTGGTGCTGGGCGCCTATGGAGACGCGTTTGCCACCAAGGTGCTGCCCACCGGGGACGCCCTCTTCTTTGAAGCAAAGGGAGCTATCGAGCAACTGTTATCCCACTTCGCGATTGGCCTCGTAACTTTTGCAGCGGATGATCTTCCAGCGTGGCTTCAGCCGGGCAGGGGAGCGCGCATCGTGCTGGCGCGTGAGACATTGGGCTGGTTCGGTGAGCTGTCGGCAGAGGAGCGCGAACGCCGCAAGCTGAGAGAAACGGTTGTTGTAGCGGAAGTGTTGCTCCCTGAGCTCTTCTGCCATGCTGTGCGGCAGCCTGCCGCGCAGGAGCCCTCCCGCTTTCAGGCTGTGGAACGCGATCTGTCTTTCCTCTTCTCGGACGCGGTGCCATGGAGCGGCGTGGAAGCTGCGGTGCGTGACCTCCACATCCCGGAGATGATTTCGATTAAGCCGGTCGAGATCTATCGCGATCCAAAGGGTAGGTCAATCGTTCATGGGGAGTACTCGCTGCTGCTGCGCATGGTTTTTCAGTCCCGCGAGCGTACCCTGCGCGACGAGGAGTTGGCTGCCTGGCAGGATCTCGTGATCGGCGCGCTGACAGCCGCAGGCGGCAAACACCGCGCGCCTTAGCTTTGCCCCTGTGTGCGATTGGCGTTCCGCTGCAGTCGCCGCTGCGTGCCGCCGTGCATCTGAAGGTGTATGCCGCAGAAGCGTTTACTGAATACCCCGCTGGACGTTCCACACACCACTGAGATCACCGTAGACGGCCGGGCAGTTCCCGCGGGCGAAGGCGAACTGCTGGTAGAGGTGCTGAACCGCGCCGCTGCCCTGGCGAATCTCTCGATTGCAGACGCGGGCTTTCACGCGGACGATAAGATCCTGAGCCCCGGTGAGCGGCGCGTGCTGCAGGAGGACAATCATCTTGGTGACGCGCACCCCTCTTCGAAGGAGCAGTACCCGGGCACGAATCCGGACGCATCGCGTGCCAACCATGCGGGCAACTTCCGGTCGGTCGCACAGCTTTGCTACCTGAGCCAGATGGGCCCGGTGCAGACCTGCGACACGTGCATGGTCGAGGTGGACGGCAAATTGCTGCGAGCCTGCGCCACCGAGGTCAAGGCAGGCATGCGGGTGTCAACCAACAGCGGAAGGGCAGACGTAGCACAGCGCGAAGCCATGGATCGCGTTCTGCAGAACCATGATCTGTACTGCACGGTTTGCGATAACAGCAACGGCAACTGCACCATCCATAATGCCGTGGGCGAGATGCGCATTCAGCACCAGGTGCGCCCATACATGCACAAGCCGTATGAGCAGGACCACTCAAATCCGTTTTACCGGTACGATCCGGACCAGTGCATCCTGTGCGGCCGCTGCGTGGAGGCCTGCCAGGACGTGCAGGTAAATGAGACGCTCACCATCAACTGGGAGGACCGGCACCCGCGCGTCTTGTGGGACGGCGGGGAGCAAATCGCCGGTTCCAGCTGCGTCAGTTGCGGCCACTGCATCACAGTCTGCCCCTGCAATGCCCTGATGGAGAAGAGCATGCTGCAGCACGCGGGCTACCTGACCAACCTGCCCGCTGCCGTGCTGGATGACATGATCGAGGTCATCAAAGGCGTCGAGCCTGAGACAGGCTATCCACCGATTCTCGCGCTGTCTGACATCGAGAGCAAGATGCGTGAAGCGCGCACACATCGCACCAAGACGGTGTGCGCCTTCTGTGGCGTGGGTTGCTCTTTTGAGGTGTGGACGCGCGACCGGCACATCCTGAAGATTGAACCCACCGAAGGGCCTGCCAATGGCATTTCGACCTGCATCAAGGGCAAGTTCGGGTATGAATACACCAACTCAAAGGAACGGCTGCATACACCGCTGATCCGCGTGGATAACGGCCAGCACAGCACCTACCGCGAAGCCACATGGGACGAAGCGCTCACGCTGATCGCAGGCAAGTTCACGGAAATCAAGCAGCAGCATGGCCCGGACGCGCTGGCCTTCATTGCAAGCTCGAAGTGCACCAACGAAGAAAGCTACCTGATGCAGAAGCTGGCAAGAGCGGTTGTCGGCACCAACAACATCGACAACTGCAGTCGTTACTGCCAGACGCCTGCAACCATGGGCTTGCAGCGTACGGTGCTGACCGGTGGCGACTCCGGCTCGATCGCAGACATTGAGACGGCAGGTCTTGTGCTCGTCGTTGGATCGAACACGGCGGAGAGCCATCCCGTGCTGGCCACGCGCATCAAGCGGTCGCACAAGTATCGCGGACAGCGCCTGATTGTTGCCGACCTGCGCAAGCACGAGATGGCGGAACGAGCGGACATCTTCCTCCGCCCGAACCCCGGTTCCGACATGGTTTGGGCCTCCGCCATCACGAAGTACATCTTCGACATGGGTTGGGAGGCGAAGGAGTTTCTCGTCAACCGCGTCAACAAGGTCGAGGAGTACAAGCAAAGTCTCGAGCCCTTCACGCTGGAGTACGCAGAACAGATCACAGGCCTGAAGCCGGACGTGCTCAAGCAGGTCGCGAGAGAAATCGTGGAAGCCGACGGCGTCTGCGTGCTTTGGGCTATGGGCGTAACGCAGCACTGCGGTGGGTCCGACACATCGACGGCTCTCTCGAACCTGCTGCTCGCAACCGGCAACTACGGTCGCCACGGTGCGGGCGCCTACCCTCTGCGCGGTCACAACAACGTGCAGGGTGCCAGCGACTTTGGGTCCATGCCGAACATGCTACCCGGCTACCAGCATGTGGATGATGAAGCCGTGCGCGCCAAGTTCGAAGCGGCATGGCAGGTCACTCTGCCCGTGAAGAAGGGCCTCGACAACCACGAGATGATGGAAGCGATCCACAAGGGGTCGCTGCACTCGCTCTACATCAAGGGCGAGGACACCATCACCAGCGATGGCAATGCAAACGACGTTGGTCAGGCGCTGAGCGAGATCCCGTTTCTCGTCGTGCAGGATATTTTCTTCTCTGAGACCGCCAAGTACGCGAATGTGGTGCTGCCCGCTTCGCCGTCGCTCGAAAAAGACGGTACTTTCACCAATACAGAGCGGCGCATCCAGCGGCTCTACAAGGCGCTCGACCCGCTGGGTGATTCCAAGCCGGACTGGGAGATCCTGCAGCTAATCGCAAACCGCCTGGGAGCAGACTGGAAGTACACCCATCCCAGCGACATTATGGACGAGATTGCTGAACTGACGCCCTTCTTTGCAGGCGTCACCTATGAGCGGCTGGAAGGCTATAAGAGCCTGCAGTGGCCAGTCGCGAAGGATGGCACCGACTCCCCCATCCTGTTCAAGGACAAGTTTCCTTTTCCGGATGGCAAGGCCATGTTCCACCCGCTGGAATGGGTTCCGCCAAGCGAGGAAGTCAGCGAGAAGTTTGATCTCCACCTGAACAATGGGCGTATGCTCGAACACTTCGAGCAGGGCGCCATGACCTACAAGGTGCCCGGTATTGAACGCATCACGCCGTTGAACTGGGTCGAGGTGTCGCCTGAACTCGCCGAAGAGCGTGGCCTGGAGAGCGGAACCAAGGTTGAGGTGGAAAGTAAATGGGGCGTCATTCGTGCGCGTGTGCTGGTCACGGACCGCGTGCAGGGCAAGCAGCTTTACATGCCAATGAACTCCGTGGAAGAGCCGATCAATCGCCTCACCGGTGCGCACGTAGACCGCGCCACGCACACGCCCGCCTACAAGGAGACTGCGGTTCGTTTCCGCGTGCTGGAGCCGAAAGGCCGTTCGCCACTGCGCGCGGAGAACTTCCGCAATGGCAGTCGCACGCCGCAACAGGGCGTCGAGGTGGAGCGCAAGTGGGCCCGGACCGACTACGCCGTGCCCGGGACGCGCCCGGCCGACAAACTGGTCCAGATCAACTCGACAACGACGTAAGCAGGAGCAGTATGGCAAATCCAATCAAGTTCACACCCACGCAGTACGATCCGAAGCAGGGCTTGATGCGCAAGCTGCAAGCTGCTCCCGACGCGCATGCGGAAGCCCTGCTGGTTGCTTACGACCTGTTGCAGGCGGCGCACGACGAGGGCATCCTCGATACGCTGCACGGCATGGTGCATGCCAAGAACGAGATCTTCGGGCACATCGCCGAGGGTGCGCGCGTGCAGGAGAGCGTGGATGCATTACGCAACCTGGTGAGCGTCGGCAAGATACTGGGTGCGATCGAACCAGAGACGA
>CAXTFT010000014.1:34054-34952 GCA_964243585.1 uncultured Terriglobus sp. | reverse complement strand
GAATGCTCTGCCAGTTGAGCTACGCGTCCAGACTGGTTCGCTGCATACAGTACGACTGTTGCAATCGGCTTGGAGCAGGCGCTCCGGAACCAGCGTGGGCTCTCGCACCACCTGATGAATATAGCACAGGCAGCCCTCGAGATTTAGAAGGAGAACGAGACGCCGGCCTGCATCGTTCGAGGTGTCTGGGCCAGGTAAAGAGTCTGGCCGTCATTCGAGAGAAACGGCTGGTAGCCCTCGGCAAGCAGGTTCTGCACGTCAAGCACGGCTTCCATGCCACGGGGTAGAAAACGCACCCTGCTGAGCGATTGACGCACGGAGCACGCCAGAAAGGCTTCGTTATCAGCCGCCCGAAAGCCATCCACTGCTGTCAGAGTTCCGGCCGTCTGCCAACGGTAAGCGGCACGGATCACTGAGCCAGTTGACAGTATTCGGCCGTCCACAAAGGCCGCTGCCGCATAGCTCTGTGACGGCTGCAAAGATCGCAGGACAGATCCCATGGATTCAGCCTGCGCCGGCGCAGCCTTCAAGGCATTGCCGACGGAGAAATCAACTCCTGCCTGCAAGGACCGGGTGACGGGTTGCCGCATGGAGAAGCGCAAGCCAGTGCTGTTATAGTCGCGCGCAATGACACGGAAGGTGCGTGTTGTAGGGTCCGCTACGAGATCGTCGGCTCGCAAGTCGACCGGCGACAGCGTTCCTGTGCCGGCGATCAGTGGATTACGGAGACGATCGCGGTAGAGTGTCACCTCTGCAAGGCTTCCACCCGGCAGCTTCCCCGCGGCAGAGAATGCGTGGTGACTTCCACTTTCCAGCCGGGCATGGCCGCCGCGGCTCACCGCAAGGGGAATCAAAGCCTGTACACGATCAAGGTCATCCCGGCTTTCCGTACCGCGCG
>CAXTFT010000014.1:15982-34044 GCA_964243585.1 uncultured Terriglobus sp. | reverse complement strand
TCGGAGACGATTTCGAAATTCGCGTCGATGTCCATGACGGCGCCCTGGCGGTCTTGGTACCGCGCGACCGCGTCACCGTGTATGCCAGGACGACGTTTGATCCGGGTCTTGTGGCAATTCTCAGGAAAGGCTCCACCGCCAGCGTATTGACACCCAGGCTGCCCCCGCGCAGTACGCTGCCGACATCCACACGGATCAGGTCGCCAAAGTCAATGCGCTGACCGGAACGGAGCGTAGCACCCTGGAAGCCAATACCTTGGCTGTTTGCGAGTTCGGGGTGGCTGCTGTACGTCAACACTGCCCTTGAAAGCCCATTGAGCGGCGTTCGACGCTGAAAACCCGCGCTGATCTCCGCGGATGGTGCGACCGGGTAGGGTGAGCGCGAGCCGGAGAGGTCGGCACGAAGCACAGCGCCGCTGCCATCCTCATTTACGCGGGACAGGATCAGGACGTTATGATTACCGCCCTGAGCGAAGCCGCCATCACTTTCCTTCAGAGTGACACGGCCAGCCGTCGCTCCACGCCTCGACTCCTGCCGACTGGACGAGATCGCCACTGTGGCACCAGGCGGGGTAACACCTTCATCATTGGGACTGTTGTTTAACCGCAGAATCGATCGGCTTGCAGATGAGCGCAGCGTCCACATCCAATCGTCACCCGGTTCACTGGCAGCACGGCGTGATACCGGCAGCCATCCACTGGGGGCAAGAATCGTACTCAGCGTAAGGTTCACGACCGCCCGGCTACCGCGACCGATCTGCAAATGCTCACGAATAGAAGGCAGCAGCAGCGCGGCCGTGGCACGGATCCTATAGCTACCCGGCTGCAGAAAGATTTTGTAATGGCCTTTTGCATCCGTGAGGGCGGAGGCGCCCAGGGTGGCGTTTGGCAGCACTGCTTCGACCAGCGCACCGATCTGGGGCACGCCGTCTGTATCCAGCACCACGCCGCTCAACGAACCTTCCCCTACCCACTGGGAGGAGTGTGCGGTTCCTTGTGAGAGAGCGCACAGCGGTGTTGCGAGCGTGGCAAGCGCTAACAGGAACCCGGGTTGCAGTACCAAACGACTCACGTAGTGAATAGCCTTTACCGCGTCGCGCCTCACCCAGTAGTTCTACTAAGAACCTGGGAAAACCTCTTTTGCGAAGGGGATGCGCTATGGTGTCTTGCGCCTTCCCTCTCCAAAGCCTAACAACACGTGCAGTTTACTCCACCGTGAACGGAGCCATTTGCGAAATCTGCTGCTTGGAGACGCCGTCGTTAACCTTGATTGCAAGCTGGTATTTTCCGGGTGCGAGACTCGCCAGTGGAAGACTCTTTTCAAGCGTCACCTGATCAGAGTTTGGGTTCATCTTCACCGTCGATTCTGAGGTGTCCAGAACCTGCTTATTGGTGGCCATTTCCGTCACCTGATACTGAATCTCAGCATTGTTCTGCTTGCTTTTATCGTCAATACCGAGGTTGTACACCTGCATCCAAAAGTTCAGGTTCGTTCCCTTTTTGAAGATCACTGGTACCTGCGGTCCCGTCGAGACACTGGGTACGACCTTTGTGTTCCCGATCACGAACGAACCCGCACCGATCTCCTTGGATGGCACGCGGTTCATACTTGAAGCCAGGATCAGTGATGAGGCAGATAGCCGGTCGTCATCATACTTCGGAACATTTACCGATCTGCGCCAGGTGCCGATGTGGTCAGGATTGTTCACGTCCTTGATCACAATATCGACCTTGTAAATCCCCGGGCGCAGCGGCAAAGCCTTCCAGTACAGGTTTCGCTGTGCTTGCGTATTGGTCAGGAACTCGGACGGCACCTGCACATTCACGGTGTCCTCGAACGTCTGCACGATCCGGTGATTGATGTTTGAGACCTGGCCCAGAATGTTCACAGTGCCGGTGGAAACGCCATCTTTCGTGTTGAAGGTCACATCCTGGTTGCGAATCTGCAACGTCATCGGCACCAGCACCGTATCGTTGGTCACCTTTACGTAATCCGTGCGCACATCGAACAGAAACGGCGGCCCCTTCAGAATCTGGGAGCTGGTGATGTACTGCTCCATGTCTTTAAACTTGATGGGCGGGGCTGCAAGAATCTTCGCAAATAATGCGATGCGATCGAATTGCTTGCTCTGCTGGGAACTCGTCATCGGTCCCTTGCCAAGCTGCTCCAAACCATTGCTCATACGGTCCTGCCGGGTAGCCATGCCCATCTGCTCGTAGAGGGTGGCACCGGCACCGGCAACATACTTCAAGGCATCTTTTTCCGACCGGTCGATAGTCAGGTGGTAGTCGTTGCACTGGCAGGTATCGACAAATTCGAGGTCAATGTTGTCGCCAATGCCTTCCAGGTAACGGTAGTGCCACGTCTCAAACGGGAAGGTTGAAGTCTGGCCACCGCCCTCTTCCATGGGCCGGTTGTACGATCCACCACTTGGGTGCGATTCGATGGAATCCGGTTTGCCATAGGCAATGTAAACATGACCGCGATCGCTTCTCCAACCCGGCTTACCCGCTGCAAAATGCTCATTGGCGTAGGCAATGCGGGCGTAATGCTGCTCACGGTACTCGTTATCCGGCGAGTCGGGATTCGGGTTGCGACGGAGCCAGAAGTTCTCAATAAAATTCTCGCGCTCTTCGTCATTCTTGAGTGACTTGAAGGCCTGCAATTCCTGGTCGCTTATGATCCAGACGACGTCCTGCTCCAGCCACTTCTTGAAGGTGCCGTCCGGCTTAAGTTCCTGCTTCAGGTAACGGTTCTGCTGGACGCGCTCACGATCCGAGAGCCTGCGTTTCAGAGGGTCAGGCCGCTCCTCCGGTGGATCGGTTTTATCAACGGTAGGTGTCGCGTCCTTTGCCGGTGACGCAGGCGCACCTTGTGTCTGCGCAAAGATGGGCCCAGAGGCAACCGCTCCGAGGACCAGAACCGCGATACCCAACCAACCCTGCCTGCCTGCTTTACTCATCGTCCTGCGCACTCCTGCCTGACCGAAGCCGGGCACACCTGATTGTAATTCTCAAAAGGCTGCCATGCGGCCGCCGATGCATTTCTGATCGGAAGCGTCACCTGCTTGGCACCACGCCAGAATACGCTGCTGTACCCTTGGACGAAGCCGCAATGCAAGTGGCGCCGGGAATGCTGTGAAATGTAGGAACATGCTCACGGTGGAACTTATTTCCAGACTTTGACGTAGAGGTACCAGGGCCGGGAGCGGTCCCGGCCGGAGAAACGCTCGATGAAGAAAGTGTTGTTGATTGTTGCGGGTGTGCTGTTGGTGGCAGCCGTGGTCGGCGGAACGATCTACCGCAGCCGGGCAAATGTTGTGGCTGTCACCACCTCGCGCATCACGCGAGAAGACCTTACCTCCGTTGTAACAGGCACAGGCCAGATCAAGCCAAAGACCTATGTCAACATCGGTGCCACGGCATTTGGACGAATCACGCATCTTTACGCGAAAGAAGGCGACCATGTGAAGGCGGGCCAGGTGCTGGCGACGCTGGAAAGCGTTCAACCGTCAGCCACCGTGGCCGCGCAAGCGGCCAACATCTCGGCCACACGGACGGACGTAAACTCGTTTACAGCCGCCGAGAACACGGCGGAAGCCAACCTTGCACAATCAAAGGCGGACCTGCAGCAGAAGCGCTTCGATATTGATCGCTTCCAGAAGCTGTACGACGCAAAGTTGGTATCGAAGCAGGACTACGATTCCCGCAAAGCCGCCTTCGACGTCAGTGAAGCGACCGTGCAGCAGCGGGAAGCAGCCCTGGCACAGACAAAGGCCCAGACTGCCTCGGCCCGCGGCAAGGTGGATCAGGCTGTTGCCTCGCAGCGGGCCAATTTTGACGCACTGGATAAAACAGTTTCCCGCGCGCCCTATGACGGCCTGGTGACCAATGTTCCCGTTCGGGAAGGCGAGACCATGGTCACCGGCATCCAGAATGCACAAGGGTCGACGCTGATGACCGTCGCGGATATGTCCGTGATTACTGCCGAGGTCAAGGTGGACGAGACGGACGTGGTGAACGTAAAGCTGGGTCAGGCTGTGGACATTGTCGTGGATGCCCTGCCGGGCCGTGTTTTCAAGGGCCACGTGACTGAAGTAGGCGACCAGGCGTTGCTGCGGACCACCGGCATTGCCACCTCCCAGTCGACTACCGGGACGGAGGAGGCCAAAGACTTCAAGGTAGTCGTCACACTGGATCAGGCAGGCGGCCAGAGCAATGACGAGCTAAGGCCGGGACTTTCTGCAACGGCGAAGATACGCACCGCACAGGTTAGCTCCGCAGTGGTCCTGCCGCTGGCGGCCCTGGTAAGCCGTGACCCTGCCGCGGAGCAGGTCCGGGCTAAAAACCACGGCAAAGAACTCGAAACCTCAAATTCGCAGGCACCGGTTGCGCGGAATCGCGACGCGAAGAAGTTGCAGGGTGTCTACCTGCTCAGAACCGAGGATGGCAAGCTGCGCGCCTACTTCCAAACCGTGCAGACCGGCATCACCGGATCGACAGAGATCCAGGTGACAAGCGGCTTAAAGGCTGGCGATGAAGTGGTTACAGGCAAGTACAAGACGCTTCGCACCCTGGCGAGCGGTACGGCTGTCAAACGCGATCAGGCCGTGGAATCCGCGGCGCAAGACAACACTTAGCCCGTACACGCAGTAGACTTCAGGAAGACATGGCGACCGCGACCGTAGCGCAACCGATTGAAACCGAGCCGCAAGTAGGCGACGTGATTGTGACCAAGAACCTTTGGAAGACTTACGTCATGGGCGACCAGGAAGTGCACGCTCTGCGCGGTGTCAACCTGCACATTCGCCGAAATGAGTATGTCGCGATCATGGGTCCATCCGGCTCCGGTAAAAGCACGCTGATGAACCTGATCGGCTGCCTTGACTCGCCTTCGCAGGGCAGTTATTGCCTGAACGGGCATGACGTGTCGCGGCTCAGCGACGACGAGCTGGCGCGAATTCGCAACAAGGAGATTGGGTTCGTCTTCCAGACCTTTAACTTGCTGGCACGCGCCACCGCGCTGCACAACGTCGAGCTGCCGCTGATCTATAACGGCACTGGAGCCACCGCCCGGATTGAGCGTGCCACGGCGGTGCTGGAGTCGGTGGGCCTTGGCACACGCATGCACCACAAGCCGAATGAGATGTCCGGTGGTCAGCGCCAGCGGGTTGCTATTGCCCGTGCGCTGGTCAATTCGCCCTCGATCATCCTTGCCGACGAGCCAACGGGAAACCTTGATTCAAAGACAGGCGTAGAAATCATGGCGCTATTTGAGGACCTTCATAGCCTTGGCAACACCATTGTCCTCGTCACGCATGAACCCGATATCGCAGAGCACGCCCACCGTGTTGTGACCATTCGCGACGGCGTGATCGCCAGCGATAATCCATCGCCCCGCAGGCCCCGGCAGCACTGATTGCGGGATCATCAAGTTGGCTGCGAATGCGACCGCTGCGCTGCGCCGGTCGTCTAAACGGCAATGGTTGGAAGCTGCATGCCTCTCCGAACGTGGTTGATACAAAGCTTGAAGCTGATCGTGCTGGCGGCAGTCGCGGTCACGATGGCTTCGGCCCAGATTTCCGGCGGCGGCCGGTTCGACCTGAGCGGGCCGCGCATTGACGTTCATGTGCAGCGCGCGAGCAAGTCGCTGCCCATCGCCATGGTGCCGAATCTGCAGGTTGGCGACAAGCTCAGCATTCACGCCGACCTGCCGGAAACCCAGTCGGTAAAGTTGATCCTTGTCGTCGCCTTTCTTCGGGGCACCACCAATCCTCCGACAAGCGACTGGTTTACCAAGATCAACACGTGGGACAAAAAGGTTCGCAGTGAAGGTGTTACCGTCGTGGTCCCGGCTGATGCGCAGCAGGCGCTGCTCTTTCTAGCTCCAGAAACAGGTGGTGATTACTCCACGCTGAAGTCGGCAGTCATGGGTCGCCCGGGCATTTTTGTCAGGGCCGCGCAGGACCTGAACGAAGCATCGTTCGAGCAGGCTCGCATTGAACGTTACTTACAAGCCATCCGGCGGGTCCCCGCGGGTTCGCCCGCGGAGCTTCTGGACCACTCGCACAAGCTGGCCGCGACGCTGAACCTGAAGCCAAATGACGATTGCTTCAAAAGAGCTCCGGATCAGCAACTTTCATGCCTGCGCCAGACAGGGTCGCAGGTGCTGCTGGATGATGGCCACGGCCAAACACTGGCGTCCATGCTTACGAACGGCGACTCAGCCAATCTAATTGGTGCCGTCGCTGGCACGCCCATGGCAAACACGGGCGGTGCTGGAGCATATTCAGCCTATGTGGGCACGGTTATTGATGTGGTGCGGCTTATGAGCGGACTGCACACTGCGCAATTCCAGTACATTCCCGCCATTGCATTTCCAGATAATGAAGCACTGAATCTGCGGTTAAACACGCCGCCCTCATTTCACAACCCCAAGTCAGTCATTGTGGTGGCCCTACCTGCAATCCAGCCATCTGTCGCGCCGCCCCTCCGCCTTCAGGATCCTGCGCACGTCTCGTGCCTGCTGCAGCCTTCTATGGTTCTGCCTCTGGAGGGTGCGCCGTTGGTGTTTGCCACCGGCTTTGCGCATGACCTAACCCTGCATCTGAACGGAGGTACCGTGAACGGCAAAACCGATTTGCCGATGGTTCCTGACGCCTACGAGGGTGGGTTCGTTCTTGCCGACCGGGCAGACAGGAAGCCTCTCCCTGTCGCGGCACCTGAGGTGCGCAACTCCGCAGACAACGCCACTGCAGTGGCAGCTTCCGTTGCCGGCAAGGACCACATAACCGCTACGGCAAACTCAGCCGGCAGTGCAACCAATCCTGTTGCAGAGGACGGAGGCGAGGTCCAGATCACCGGCACGCTGCATGGCGCATGGGGTTTTGACACGTTTGAGGGTGTCACCGTTCCGCTGCAGCGCAGGACAGGGGAGCAGTGGACAGCGGCACCCCGCAGCGAGCTATATGCTGGCCGCTCCAACCAGCTGGTGCTGCATGCGAACGGCACAGCGTGCGCATCACAGATCGACCTTGATCTGCCGGGTAACGACGACCTGAAGCTGGCCTGGAAGCAGGCGCAGGGCGATCCAAAAGCAGGTGCGGCACCAGCATTGGAAGTAAAACTGCCTCTCGAGAAAGCCGCACCTGGCAGCGTCAATTTGCTGGTGCATCAGTTTGGGTCTGATTCTGTGGCAAAGGTCGCCGTTACCGCCTACTCAGACCGCACCCGTCTGCAGATGCTGCGTATTCACGCCGGCGACACGGCGGCTGTGTTGTCAGGCAACGGTCTGAGTGAGGTAAAAGCAGTGAAGCTGGATGACCTTCAGTACACACCTGCTGCCGACCAGCCGGCTGATGGCAAGGAATTACGTCTTACTTCCCCTGCAAGAGCAAAGGACAGCAAAGGCAAAGTGCCACTTTCCACACCCGGCGAGAGCGGTATGGCAGAGGCTATTCTTCGCGACGGACGTTCGCTGCCCGTTAGTTTTACCGTAGACGCTGCAAGGCCGTCGCTGCAGCTTCTCAACAGGTCAGTCCATGTCGATCCTCAACCCGGCTTACCCCTGAACCTTGGAGATGAAAGCGCTCTGCCACTCGACGCACGCATTACGATTGCTTTGCGAACGACATCGCCGGCACGCTTCTCTCGAACGGAAAAGGTCGAAATAGCACTCGTAGACGGCAGTTTGCGCACACTCCTGAGCCTCGGCGACAACTCGCTGGTGTTACAGGATGCAAATACCACGCTCGCTTACCTGTCACCTGCAAAGTCCTTCGGCGCGTCTGCATTTGGGCCGCTTCAGCTGCGGCCGGTTCTGGACGATGGCACGGTGGGTGACTGGATCCCACTTGGTACGCTCGTCCGAACACCGGTGATCAGCAGCCTCTCCTGCGCTCGCAGCAATGCGAATCGCCCTTCTGCAGGTGAGCAGGAGGGGATCGGTGGTGCTTCATCGGATACTGGATGCACACTTGGCGGCAGCAAGCTCTTCCTGATCGAGTCGGTATCATCAGACAGCAGCTTCTCAGCGCCTTCCACGGTGCCTCCAGGCTTTGCAGGCGATACCCTCCCGGTACCTCATCCCGCGGACAACCGAACGCTCTATCTCAAGCTGCGTGATGATCCGGGCAAGGTGGTGACGGTTGGGGCAATAGCACCCTCTCCAGGTTACTCGCGACGTGCTCCCGCACCGGCTAGTCCTGCTGCCGCTCAGTAATCACTAGCGGCTGTCTGCAGCTGACCCGGGAGATCCCCACCCTCCACCCCCGGGTGTTTCGATGCGAATACGGTCGCCTGCCTGGACACTGATGCTGCACTTCGCGGGCAGTTCTTTCTTCTGTTCTGCTGTGCAGTGGAACGAGGCGCCGCGCTTCCCTTCCCCTCCACCTTGCAGACCGTACGGTGCAAACTTGCGACGTTCCGTCAGCAGGGTGACAGTGCCGGGTGCCAATAGTTCAATCTCTCGCACGATACCGTCGCCACCACGGAACAGCCCTTCTCCGCCTGAGTTTTCGCGATACCCGTAGGCGTGCACACGGAAGGGAAATGCGTACTCAAGCGCCTCCACTGGCGTATTCAGAGAGTTGGTCATGTGAGTATGAATGCCGGAGATGCCATCCTCCGTGGGTCGTGCGCCCATGCCGCCAGCCACCGTCTCGTAGTAGGCATATGGCTGACCCGTGCGGTGGTCCGTGCCCCCGATTGTCAAGTTGTTCATCGTGCCGGAGCTTGCCGCGGGGATGCGATCCGGCATTGCCTTTGCAAGGGCGCGTAGCAGAACGTCCACGATGCGTTGTGAGGTTTCGACGTTGCCGCCTGCCACGGGTGCGGGCAGCACGGCATCCACAATGCTGCCGCGTTCGGATAACACCGTAACAGGCCGCATAAGGCCCGCCGTTGCAGGCGCGTCTTCGGGCAAGAGACAGCGGAAGACGTAATACACTGCCGAATAAGTGATGGCGTAGACCGCGTTAATGCTGCTGCGCACCTGCGGGTGACAACCGGCAAAGCTCACCGTGGCGCTACATGCTTCGTTGTCCAGCGTGATACTCACGCGGATGGGCAATGGCGTGTCGTCGAAGCCGTCGCTGTCCAGAAAATCTTCCGCGGTGTAGGTACCTGCTCGGCACAGGGCAAACTGCGCACGCATCAGACGTTCGGAATAATCCAGCAGCGCGGCGGAGAGTGCACCGAGGCGAGATCTGCCGTGTTTTGCGGCGAGTTCCAGCAGGCGCCGCTCGCCGACACGGCACGCTCCAATTTGTGACAGCAGATCGCCTTCACGCTCTTGCGGTGTGCGCACGTTATGCAACACCAAGCTCAGGATCCCTCGATTGAGCTCGCCACCTTCCACAAGGAGCACCGGCGGAATGCGCAGGCCCTCCTGGTAGATATCCCGGCAAAGTCCCATGGAACCCGGGTAGAGCCCTCCTACATCGGCGTGGTGCGCGCGCACGGCTACGTACATCAGCGGTCCGCTCTGATCCGCTGTAAAGACAGCCAGCACCAGCGTGATATCGGGTAGGTGCGTGCCGCCCGCGTAAGGGTCGTTCAGCATGGCGATGTCACCGGACCGTAGCGTCATGGCCTTCATCACCGCCTTGACAGACATAGGCATGGAGCCCAGGTGAACAGGCATGTGGTCACCCATTGCGATGACCTGCCCTGTGCTGTCAAAGATCGCGCAGGAGTAGTCGCGCCGCTCCTTGATGTTTGGCGAAAACGAGGTGCGGCGCAGGGCTGCCCCCATCTCCTCTGCTACTGAGTGCGTGGCGCTCTTAAAAACGGCAAGATCGACAGGATCGATGGCTGCCGCCGCAGGCTGCGGGTCTTTTACTGGAGTCGTGCTCATGCCGGTTGCACCTCAACGATCAAATTGCCGAACGTGTCCACGTGAGTGACGCAATCCGGTGGTATCACCGTTGTGGAACTGTATTCCGTAATGAGCGCAGGGCCTGCAAATTTATCGCCTGGCCGCAGTTGTTCGCGCCGGTACACAGTGCTCGTCTGCCACGTGCCTTCAAAGTACATCCGCCGTGTCTTCAACACGGCCCGAGATCCATCTCCCTCCACGATAGGAGACTGCGGCAGATCGATCGGGGCATTCCGTACCGTCACACGCACGCGCGCATTGACGACTTCTACCGGTGTCTCTGCGTTGCTGTAGCCGTAGCGCTTTCTATGCAGCGCGTGAAACTCCGCCAGATGGGTTGTGCCGTGTGGCACATTCAGTTCGTACCCTTGACCCACATAGCGCAAGTCAACCGAGCGTGCTGCCTCGCCGGCAAGTCCCTGCTCACGCAACTCCTGCGTGGCGCGATCTTCCAACTGCCGCAATGCCATTTTAAGCGCCGCCTCGTCGTGCACCGGCAACATCACAGTGCGGCTATAGTCACGGACTGTGTCGGCCAGCAGGATGCCCAGCGCCGAAAGCGCACCGGGCAGACGGGGCACCAGCACCCGCGGAATCTGCAGCGAACGGGCCATGCTGCATGCGTGCAGAGGACCCGCACCGCCAAAACTGACCAGCGTGAAATCACGCGGATCATAGCCACGTTCGATGGAAATGACCCGGATTGCTTTCTCCATTGCAGTTTCCGCTAGCAGGATGATGCCTGCGGCAAACTGCTCTACGCTTGAGAGAGGACCTTGCGCAACTTTCATCGATTGCAACGTGCGGGTGTCATCCAGCCGTACCGTTCCGCCCAGAAACAGGTCAGGGTCCAGCCGACCCAGTGTCAGGTTTGCGTCGGTCACGGTAGGCAGCATGCCCTTGCCGTAACACATGGGACCAGGCACTGACCCGGCTGATTCTGGCCCAACATGCAAGGCACCGCCTTCATCGAACCGCGCAACCGAGCCACCACCGGCACCCACGGTATGAATGTCCAACATGGGAACGCTGACAGGGATTTCAGACACCACTGCCTCGCTGGTGATTCGTGGGCCACCCTCGGCAGCGTCGATCAGCGAAACGTCTGTCGATGTGCCGCCCATGTCAAAGGTGATAATCCTGTCAAAGCCAGCAAGCCGCGCAAGGTGGTATGCGCCGATGACACCGCCGGCCGGCCCGGACAACACCGTGCGAACAGGTTCTTCCGCGGCCACAGCAGCGGAAATAATCCCCCCTGATGACTGCATGACCTGGACCGATCCGCCTGGGTAAGCTTCTGTAACGCCGCTGCTGAGCCGGTTGAGATAAGTGCTCACCCTGGGTGAAAGGTAGGCATTTGTTACCACGGTGCTGCCACGTTCGTACTCGCGGAACTCCGGCAAAATGCGATGCGAAACAGAAATTGGCAGGCCCAATGGCTCCAGCGCCTCTACAACCCGTCTTTCATTCTCCGGATTTGCAAAGGAGAACAGCAGCGAGATCGCAATCGCTTCCGCACCACTGTCCCTTACCGCTGCCGAAAGTCGTTGCAGGCTTTCCGGGGAGGGCGCGTGCAACACGGTGCCCTCAGCGGTGGTGCGTTCGTCGACCCCGAAACGAAGCTGCTTTGGGATAAGCGCCGGCAGTGGCGAGCGGAACCAGTCATAAAGACTGGTGCGGGCTTGCCTGCCAATGGATATTGTGTCTTCAAAGCCAGCAGTGGTTACAAAAGCAACGCGCGCACCCTTTCGCTCCAGCATGGCATTGGTGCCTACCGTTGTGCCGTGGCGCACTTCCGGCACGGCACCTGCCAACGCAACCTGCTGCACGGCGCTCAAGACGGCGCTGCCAGGATCGGCGGGCGTTGAGAACAACTTCAATACGTGCACTTCACCATCGTGCAGGTAGACACAGTCGGTAAAGGTCCCACCGCTATCGATTGCTATGCGCAACGGTTCTGCTCCTATTTTGGCCAGCAATCATGCTGGCAGATCAACCTCACACTAAGGGCGGCTGCGAATGGCCGGCGCCTCTTTGCGAACGTCGCCGCGGTATCCGCTCTGCGGAATACGAATAAGCGATGTCCTTTCCATGGTGCGGATGACATGCTCGGTGGCTCGGTCGCGCGCCTGCTCGGGCTTGCGCGACCGAATAGCCCGCACAACTGCCTGGTGTTCGCTGACCAGATCTTTCCCGTAGCCTGCCATGGAGATGACGAGATAAAAGTAGCGAATCAAACGGGTCTGTAACTTGACGGTCGTCTCGACCATGATGTCGTTGCCAGTCGCCTGCGCAATTTCAATGTGAAAGTTGCTGTTCCATTCCAGAAACGTATCGTAACTCTTCTTTTCACCAGCGTGATACACGTAGTTGGCCCATCGCTCGATTGCTGCAATCTGCTCGTCGGTTGCACGTTCCGCAGCCATCGCCGCGGCTGCGGGATCCAGCACCAGCTGCATTTCGTTCAGGCTGCGGTACTCATCCGTTGTAAGCGGCGCGATAAAGCAGCCACGAAAGGGCACAATCTGCAGCAGGCCCTCGTCCTGAAGTCTTCTACAGGCCTCGCGCACCGGTGTGCGGCTTGCGTTAAACCTGGCGCAAAGCTCTGCTTCAGACACGGGTGAGCCGGGCACAAGCTCGCAACTCACGATGCTGTCCCGCATTTCGCTATAAATTCGAACCGCTTCCGTCACAGGCCGATCATTGCACGCAGCCTGTATACAATTCAAGAAAATCTGCTCGGATACGATCCTGCACTGGTTAGGGTTCCTATCTTCCGAGTCCTGTTTGACCGAGTTTCTGGCTTAAACCGCATACATCGATCTTGTTTCAGTTTTACGTTGACGTAAGCTCACATTCCCGTTATAAGCAGAACACCGGCAGTGAAAACCTGATACATACGGCAGAGAGAAGTACGGCTCTGACTGGAGGATGCGATGCGCCACGTGTCACGCACCATGGTGTTCTGTTCCCTGTTTCTTCTGCCTCCCGCCGCGACTCTTGCGGCGCAAAGCACCCTCGGCGACATCTCCGGCTCAGTGCGCGATGCATCCGGTGCAAGCATCCCGAATGCTTCCGTTGCTCTGCTCAATACAGACTCAGGCGTTCATTCCACACTGGTCAGCGATGGCGATGGCAGCTACCGTTTTCAGCAGGTTGCGCCAGGCCGCTACCGCCTGGAAGTGACCGCAGCCGGCTTCAACAAAATTGCTGTCAGCAACCTGATGATCAACCTGGATGGACACCTTACGCAGGACGTCACGTTGGCTGTTGGCAGTACCGGTGAGGTGGTGCAGGTGGATGGCTACTCGCCGCAGATCAACACGGAAAGCAACAGCGTGGGCGGCGTGGTCACACAGGACGAGATCGATAAGCTGCCAGTGAACACACGCCAGTATCTTAATTTGGCGCTGCTGATTCCGGGCACCAGCCAGGATGCTTCGCGCTCGTTTTACAACAACGTGCAGATCGGCGCTGGTTCGGGTTACTACACCAACGGCTTCGTGGTAGATGGCGTATCGAACGTCTTTGCGGAAATGGGCGAGCCGCGCCAGAACTTTCCGCAGGGTGGTGTACAGGAATTCAAGGTCAACATCACGCAGTACCCAGCAGAATATGGCCTGTCGATGGGTGGCTTGGTTTCTGTCGCGACAAAAAGCGGTACCAACGCCTTCCACGGCGAAGGATTTGAACTCTGGCGCAACAAGGTCATCAACGCGCCCAAGTTCAACCAGGCGATCAATCCGGAGTTCAATCGCAACCAGTTCGGTGGTGACGTCGGCGGGCCTATCCTCAAGGACCGGACGCATTTCTACGCGGCTTTCGAGCGTACACAGACGAGCGAGGTCTATACGGTTGCCGCAAATGCCGCGTTCTACGCAGCGAACAATGGCGTGTTTTCCAAGCCAAGTCACGACCAGTTGCTGACCGGACGCGTCGATCACAAGGTCAGCGATCGGCAGACGATGTTTGCCCGCTATGCGCAGGAATGGAATCTGCTGAGCTACCAGGGTTGCGGCGGCATTACGGTGCGCAACTGCTACAACGGTCAGATTCCGCGACAATCCATCGTGGTGGGTCATACCTTCACCATTTCGCCCAGAGTGCTGAACGATGCCCGCTTTCAGTACGCGTATGCCTCGTACCAGTTAGGACCGCCAAACGCGCCCATTCCTTCAGACGCAAGCAATTACTCGCAGCAGGTGCTTGGCAGCCTTCAGGCAGCGTATGTCTTTCCTGGCTTCAGCTACGGTTTCGGTTACGCGGATACCGGTGTGGAGCGACGATTTCAACTGCTGGACAGCATCTCGTACGTAAGGGGCAAGCATACCTTCAAGGCCGGCTTTGATATAAGTTACATACCCTTTACAGATGGAGCTGCGAGCAACTACAACGGCACTTACACCTTTGGCACAGACCAGGCGTTCGACCCGAACAGCCCGGCGAGCATTGCAGCGCTGAAGAACCCAACATCGTACTCGCAAACCGTTCCGTTTATCTCGACAAAAATCCCGACAACTCCCCTGGGTATTTACGGCGAAGACGAATGGAAGATCGCACGCAACGTGACGCTCAACCTCGGTCTTCGGTGGGAGCGCCAGTTCGGTTCCTTTAATGAACACCTGAACTACACGCCTGCACAGGCCGCCATTCCATTCATCAACAACAACAAGGCACGCGGCGATGCAAACAATTTTGCCCCCCGGCTTGGTGTGGTGTGGGACATCACGGGGAAATCGCGCGACGTGGTCCGTGCCGGATACGGCATTTACTACAACAACATCCAAACACTCCAGAACTTTTCGGAACCACGCAACCTGGTAAGCTGCGCCATCTCCATCGCGAACCCAACGTACCCGAACCCGTTTGGCGCGGGCAGAACGGCCGCGGATTACTGCTCTACCAACAAGCCCACGGTGTCCTTCATGGCGCCGAACTTTCAGAACCCCTACGCTCAGCAGTTCTCGGGAGGCTACTCACGGCAGGTGACGAACAACCTCTCCGTCAACGTGGATGGTCTGTATAGCTACAGCCTCCACGACTACCGCAACTACGACCTGAACTATCCCACTACCGGTACGACTCGACCTGTTGCGGGTTGGAACATCATCTACGTGCGCGCGCCGATCGGCGCCTCCAAGTACAAGGCGTTGTTTGTTCGCGTGGACAAGCGTCTGTCGCACCGTTACATGTACACCGCGTCGTATACGCTTCAGTCGACGCGCGACAATAACCCGCAGGCTACGGTCACCAATCCGCTAAACAGGGGCCTGGATTGGGGACCAGGCAACACGGATCGCCGACAGGCGTTGGTGGCCAGCTTCGGCTACCAGCTGCCGTGGGGTCTGGTCGGCAGCGGCATCCTGACGCTCCGTTCGCCAACGCCCTTCAGCGCCTACTCTGCAGCAGTCAATTCAGACTCGGTCACGCAGTACGTGCCGGGAACCACGCGCAACCAGGTGAACCGTGACGTGGATTTCGGCCTGATCAATGCGTATCGCGCTACACGAAATCTCACAGCCATCGATCCATCGCAGGTCCAGAACAGTGCATACAAGAGCTTCGACCTGCGAGTACTGAAAAACATTCACTTCCACGACAACCTGGCGCTGGAGGTCTATGGCCAGGCCTTCAATCTTTTCGGGGCGGATAACTACACCAGCATTACGACTTCAGCCGCATCCACTACCTTTGGCCGTGCATCGGACTCCGGCAATCGACAGCAGGGTGAGCTGGCTGCGCGCTTCATCTTCTAGTTACCGCGGGCTCCCGATGGGGAGCCCCTTTTACCCAGCAAAGGACCCGCTGTGAGACTGAAGCTTTTGCCTTTGCTGCTGCTCACCGGAGCAGGTACTGCACCGTCGCAGCACCGCGCTGCAGACGCGGCAAGGCTTGCTGTGTATGGCAAGTCCCTGCCCCGGGTCTGGGTTCCTGCCTTCGGTCTGGAACAGGCGACCTACCTTGCGGCATGGCCGCTTTCCTGTGTTGATCATCCGCAGGCCGCGCCCGAAGGTGCACAGTACTTATGGCTTTATGGTCAAAGGCCAGAGATACCGGTCGACTATGACAAGACACGATCCTTCTACGGCTGTTATGACTGGCACTCCGCGGTAAACAGCTTGTGGATGATGGTGGCGCTGTCAAAGGACTACCCCGACCTGCCGTTGCGCCGATTGTTACAGGAGAAACTTACCGAGCACCTCGGGCACAAGAACATCGACGGAGAACTTGCGTTCTTCAAACAAGCCAAGAACTTTGAAAAGCCATATGGCTACGCGTGGCTGCTCAAACTGCATGCCGAGTTGCGCACATGGAACGATCCGGAAGCCGCAAAGCTCGCCTCGAACGTGCAGCCATTGCAGGAATTCTTTTCTGGGAAGCTGATCGAGTACTACGATCACCTGCCCGTCGCGTCGCGCGCGGGTGTGCACCCCAACACTGCCATGTCCATGGTGTTGGTGCTGGATGCTTTGAGCGCTGTGCCGAATGACAAGCTGAAAGACGCAGTGACCCGCAACGCCACACGCCTCTTCGGTGCGGACCGCGACTGTCCCACGGCGTTTGAACCGGGCGGGACGGAGTTTCTTTCGCCATGCCTTGCCGAGGCGCAGTTGATGAGCCGCATCCTGCCGCGCGAACAGTTTTCGCAGTGGCTGGCTGATTTTCTGCTGCCCTTCGACTCGCCGCAATTCCAGCCACTGGCGAAGGCGGTAGATGTTTCGAGAATCACCGACAAAGAAGAGTTCGCAGGCAAGTCGCACCTGATCGGGCTGGCCTTTGATCGCGCATATGCCATGACAGAAGTTGCCGATGCGCTGCCTGCAAACGACCCCCGTGTCGCCGTGTTTCATCAGCTTGCCGCTATCAATGCAGCAAGCGGCCTGACGGCACTGCCGGATGCGGGCTACCTCGGTTCCCACTGGCTTGGCACGTATGCCGTGCTGTACCTGCGTGCGGCGCGCCATGCCCCGGCACAGCCCTCCGGCCCCGCAAAGGCGCTGCCGCCCGTAGACTCAAGCAAACCTCAGAACGGAGACAGTTCACGATGAATCGTCTTGCATTGCCCCTTGCATGCACGCTGATCCTTGCAGGCAGCCTGCCGGTTTATGCCCAGAAAAAGAAGGCTGCGCCAGAGGCACCCGAAAGCGCGAAGCCGGCGACCGCAGCGACACCGGCCGTTGTGGCCGACAAGGAAAGCTTCCTGGAAAACCCATGGCAGCAAGGCATGCTGCTGCAGGACACCAACGGCGACAAGATCGCGGATGCGGTGTGCGGCCACATCATCGTTCCTGCAACGCCAAGTGCGGCAGAGAATACCGCGGCGGCAAATCTGGCCACGCGTGTCGGCTACGAAACGTCGGCCATGACACTGCCACTCGTAATTGCGGGTGCGCCTCAGCCGGTCGGTGGCTGCGCTGCAGGCGCGCTGAACATCTGGGTGGGCGAAGCCGCCGTACCTGCAGCCTCCGCGGTAGCAGTACGCGCTGTCTCTACTTCACTGGGTCTCGGCGAAGGTGCCGTGATTGCGATTGACGGCGGCGTTGCCATTGTGAGCCCCGATCCTATCGGTCTGTTGAATGCCGCAAACGCCTATGCAGAGCGTGCGCCATACCTGTGGCCGGTTCCGGGCGACAAGATCAGCGTGACGGCAAAAAACATCAACGCCGCGCTGGTCAAAGGAAAGAGCACCGCAAAAGTAGAGCTTCAGGCCTTGATCTTTGCCGGGAACGCAGGCGGTGTACGCCGGGCCGTGCTCAAGATGACAGGCACCATCGACGCGGCGGCACTGCAGAAGCTGATCAAGCCGGAAGAAGGGACACCGGTTGCGCTGGGTTCGGTGCGTGAGGCGCAGATCATCGTGGGCGACACGCCACTGATCTTCGCCGGTGCTGCCGCTGCACGCACGGCCGCTCTGCCTGCACTTCCCGAAGGCAGCGGCGATGCGCGCCCGCTCGACCTGGCTCGCTTATACACAGTGAAAGGTTTGTTGACCGGCAGTGCAAAGAAGCCCATCCCGTCCGGCACGGCTGCAAAGTTGTATGTGCCTGGCGGCGCACAGGGTATCGCGATGGCTAATCTGGCGGCGCGCATTGGACTTGAAACCGTAGGCATCACGTTGCCGCTGGCCTTGCCGGAAACAGGCTTGACCGCATCACAGGTACAGGGCACACCGGTCATTGGGGAG
>CAXTFT010000014.1:9899-15972 GCA_964243585.1 uncultured Terriglobus sp. | reverse complement strand
GGTCTCGAACGCGGCGACGACCTTCGTGGCTTCGCCGCGGACCATCTGCGGGATCTGCTGGCAGCAAAGGGCAACACCGACCTGGACAAGCTGCAGCCGGGTGGCGGCAAGGCTCTGCCTGCACTGGCTGCGGGTGAGGGCGAACTACGTGTCGTGGAGCACGCCGCAGGCAAGAGCGATGCGCTGCTGGTACGCGGCGATAACCAGGGCGGCACTGCGGCCTTGAGCTACGCATCCGATCATCTGCCTTACCTGTGGGAGGCGAACAAGCGCTACGCCTCCGTGGAAGAAGTGCGCGATGATCTGCGGCACTTTTTCGGGCAGAAGTCCGATGTGGGACAGGCCGCCGCGGCGCTGTATCATCTGGACCAGTGGAGCGCAAAACTGGCAAAGGATCATCCGGCAGGGCTGACGAGCATCCGCGCGGAAATGGATGTGGACGAAGTCGATCCGAAGCTGAACGGCTTCATCAAATCGATGCTGTCGGAGCGCCTGCACACAGCGAACATAGACGTGGTCACCGGCAGCAAGCATGCGGGGACCAAGTGCTGCAGCGGCGAAGTGCCCATGCACCTGCAATCGGAAGTCGCACCCTTCCAGCAGGCGACGCCGACGTTTGCGGAAGACCTTACCTTTGAGTGGGAGGGCAGGCGCATGCTTGCCGCTGCGCAGAAGCTGGCTGCGAGCATCCCCGCCGGGCAACCGGTTACCGTGCAGGCCGGCGTCAGTGAGAGCCCGGCACAGCGCAAGCTGCTTGCCTCGCAGTTGAAAGCAGCGCTCGCCGCAGCCGGTGTCAAGAACGCCCAGGTGGAAGTGCTGTCCGCCTACAAGCAGGGCTATAGCTGGCTGGTTGACTCCATCGAGCCGGCACTTGTGGGCAAGCACGCTGACAGGTTAATCATCGAGTTCGCGCCGTACCGTGATCCAAAAAAAGAATCGACCATGCGGACGGAGGAGCGCTGGATCCAGGAGCTCTACCCGGTCGACGAAATCCTGGCGCGTGACCTGAAGCTGCCACTGGCAAACATCACCTTCAAGAAGATGGAGTCTGATAGCGGCCCCACCTACCGCGTGCATGCGCTCGACAAGAGCGGCAAGGAAGTCTTTACGCACGAGTTTTCTGAGCACATTCATCAGCGGCCGTATTCGACCGAGTTCAACAACTATGAGCAGGTCGGCATTGAGACGGGCTGGGTGACAGTAATTGGGACGGACGGCAGCCAGATCGCTACCGAGCGCGTGCCCACTGACACCGAGATGTTCTGGGAGCACTACCAGGACACGACCATGCCGAAGATCGTGCACACTGTTCTGGAGCAAAACAACGGCAAGCCAAAGCTGGAGTACCAGCCCCTGTTCGACACCATCAAGGTCGACTTCCACATGAGCGAGCCGGACTACTCGCTTGGCTTGGATCAGGAGCGCATCTCGTCGCTGGAAGGTCTGCAGGAAGACCTGCTGTTCGCCACGCAAAACTCGTTCTACATCTTCGGCAATACGTTCTCGACAGGCATCATGGATTACATGGGCCGCGTGGTGCCCATTGCGCACCTATCGGATGAAGGCAAGGATCCGCACGTGCGCGTTGAGTTTTACAGTGCCGATGCCTCGCACCCGCAGGTAAAGCTGGCTTGGAAGGCCGGTGGTGCAGGCGACGAGTGGTCGCGCGACCTTCCGCCACTAGGCGAGGGCGATCCAAGATTGATCGCTGCGCGTGTGCAGTCCGGTTCTGACATGGTTAGCTCTCTTACCTGGTCGCTACCTGTTGCCAGCAATCAGGACAGGTTTGAGGAATGGCGCAACCTTGTTACCGAAGACACGCTGGAACACACCGTCCTCTCTGCCGAACAGGCGAAAGGTCAGCTTGCCTGGCTCGAAAAGATGCACGCAGCCGGCCTTTACACAGCGCGGCTCTCCTACCCACACCTGAAGCGGCTCGACTTTGAGTTTGTACTGCCACTGGACCTGCATCCCGCGGAACACACCAGGCCGGAGACGCTTGCGGCGCAGGCCACGGTAATTGCTCCGCCGCACGCACGCCCACAGATTGCTGACATCGCACCAGCCGAGCAGAAGGCCGATAAAACCTTTGTGCAGTGGGACCAGCCTATCGGCCTGGATGAGAACGAGCGGCTGCTGTCAAGGTTGTCGACCTTCCCCGGTGTCACTGTGTACTGGATGGGCCGCAGCTACATGGGCAACAATATCTGGGCAGCGGACATGATGCTGCCTTCGCCCTCAGCCCTGCGTTCCATGGCGAAGGAAACCACGCTGAAAGCAGCCATCGTCTACTCCGGCCGGCAGCATGCCAATGAAGTCAGCAGCACCAGCCATATTCAAAGGCTTGCGGAAGAACTGGTGCTCGATCCCGCGCGGCGCAAAGCACTCGACAAGATTAACGTGGTCATCCATCCGGTGACGAACCCGGATGGTGCTGAACTTGCCATGGACCTGGCAAAGCTGACGCCGGATAACATGCTGCACGCGGGCTACCATGCTTCCCTAACAGCCGACATGGTCACCGGTCAGTGGGAGCAGGATCCGGTCTACCCGGAATCGCGCACGCGGCGCCAGTTGTGGGAGGCGTGGCTGCCGGACGGCTTTCTGAACCCGCACGGCTATCCGTCGCACGAGTGGGTGCAGCCCTTCTCGGAGTATTCCGCCTGGGTCATCACCCGCAACGGCGCGGAGCTTGGCCGCGCGTGGTGGGCGCCGCGTGGCTGGTTCACCAGCCTGTATTACTTCAACGACGAGGACCACCCGCAGAGCAAGACAGTCAACTACACCTTGCGCGACTACATCGTGAACAGCATGGCCACCGCACCCGGTGTCCTGGACATGAATGCGCGCATGAACGGACGTTACTTCCGTTATGGGCAGCAGTGGGATCAGCGAGCGTTTCAGCAGCCAATCTACAAAGGCGTCCGCGTGTACATGGCGGTCACAGGGCAACAGCCGGGCGCGCGTTCCGCGGCCTTCAGCGCACGCTTTCCTGACGTAACGTATGACGACGGCTACACGGAAGCTCCCGACGAAACCGCACGTGGGCCCTGGCTGCACCTGGTCGCGGGTGCGGGACTGGCCTACGATCATGCGCATCTGCAGTTCCTGACCGATGGCAAGTTCAAGATCAAGCGAACCCAAAAAGAGTTTTTTGACGGCGTGCAGTGGAGCGTAAACCGCGATCGGCCCGTCTTGCCGGATGTGAAAACCGACACAACACCCGCGGCCCCGCCACAGGCAGGTGGCTCCACAACACCATCGACAGCACCCACGGGTAGCGCGGGCGAGACACTCGACACAGGCAACGCGCCGCCACCTGTGCAACCTGCACCCAGCCCAACGCAACACTGAGACACGGAGCCTGCGTGACGAACAGCGTATTGGATGGGGTCTCGGAGAGCGTTGCGGATAACGCCACGTTCTGGGTTACCGCAAGGCAGCCGGTAAGGCGCAATGCGCTGTTAGCGGCGTCGATGGGATGGATGTTGGACAGCATGGACGTGATGCTCTACTCACTGGTGATTCCAGCGGCAAGCAGGGACCTGGGCATGAGCGCCGCAACAGCCGGCCTGATTATGAGCTTTACGCTTGTGGCTGCGGCAGTGGGTGGCATCGGGTTCGGCTTCATTGCGGATCGCTACGGACGCACGCGCGCGCTTTCGCTGTCCATCCTGATCTATACCGTATGTACCGGTCTTTGCGCCTTTGTCCGCACGGTGCCGCAGCTTGCAATCTGTCGCTTGCTCCTTGGCATCGGCATGGGTGGTGAATGGGCTTCTGGAGCAGCCCTGGTGGCAGAGACCTGGCCCTCTCAGCACCGCGCCAAGGCATTGTCGCTGGTGCAGAGCGCATGGGCGATCGGCTATGCTCTGGCAGCCGGGGTGGTGGCGCTCATCATGCCCTGTTTCGGCTGGCGCGCCGTGTTTCTTGCGGGCTTGCTACCTGCGCTTATGACCGTTTGGATTCGACGCAAGGTGAAAGAGCCGGAGCATTGGGTGCAAGCACCGCCGATACCAGTGAAGGCGCTGTTTCGCGGCAGGCTTGCGCCGCGCACGCTCGTCATCACAAGCATGAACGCGGCAAGCCTTTTCGCCTGGTGGGGTCTGTTCTCGTGGACACCGGCATTCCTTGCGGCACCCATCTCCAAGGGCGGCCACGGCCTGGACATTCTGCATACCTCCACGTGGACCATCGTGATGCAGCTTGGTACGTTTCTTGGCTACATCAGCTTCGGTCCGCTTGCCGACCGCTTTGGACGCAAGCCGGTCTACGTAACTTTCCTAACCGTTGCCGCGCTGGTTGTGCCGCTGTACGCCTTTGTACATTCCTCTGTTGCGCTGCTGTTGCTTGGGCCAGTCATCGGCTTCTGGGGTTCCGGCTACTTCAGCGGCTTTTCGGTAATTGCCAGCGAAGCCTTTCCCACCGCATTGCGCGGGCGAGCTATGGGTTTCGCTTACAACCTCGGTCGCGTTGTGAGTGCTGCCGCACCATTCACCGTAGGCCGAGTCGCACAGGAACGAGGCTTTGCATTTGGCTTGTCTAGTACCACTGCCGGCTTCTTCCTGGCAGCTCTGATTGCTCTCTTCTTAAAGAAGGAGTGGGGTTCAGAGGGGGACGTGCCGCATGAGGTATGACGACGTTGCCAATTACCGCTGCCCTCTGATGCGCTTCAGTTTGGTCTCGTGCCTATGCGCTTACAGCCGCCGTGGTGACCACTCCAGCAATCACCTTGGCCGCGCGCTCACATGCAGCGGCATCCACATCACGATGCGTCACCAGACGCACGCTGTGCGGACTGATGGCGCTGGCCAGCACCTTTTCGCGCTTCATGCCCGCGACAAGGTTCGCTGCATCCATTTCCGTGGTGAACATGATGATGTTTGTCTCGACCGCTGCAGGATCGATGCCAATACCCTCGATGGAACTGAGCGATCTTGCCAGCAGTTGCGCATTGCTGTGATCTTCGGGCAAACGCACCGGCATCCCCTCCAGAGCGATGAGGCCGGCGGCGGCAAGAATGCCAGCCTGCCGCATGCCGCCGCCCAACGCCTTACGCAGAGGACGTGCACGGCGAATGTGATCCGCCGAACCCACCAGCACCGACCCAACCGGCGCACACAAGCCCTTTGACAGGCAGAAGTTAACGGTGTCAAAGCCGCGTGTCAGCGCCGCTACGTCAGTACCCAGCGCGGTCGCCGCGTTGAAGACGCGTGCGCCATCCAGGTGGATGGGCAGGCCACGCTCGTGCGCGCCGGCTGCAAGCTCCTGCATGACCGCCAGCGGAGTTACCGTACCGCCAGCCATGTTGTGCGTGTTCTCCACCCAGATCAGGCCGGTTTGTGCTTTGTAGTACAAACCGGTCGTCGCAAGTGCAGGTTCAAAGTCGCGCCAGCGTAGGATACCGCGCTGCCCAATTACGGTACGCAGCTGACAGCCGGAGAAGACCGCCGCCATACCCATCTCCCAGTCCATGACGTGGGCGCGCGACTCACACACAACCTCCTGCCCCGGTTGCGTGTGGAGGCGTAGCGCGATCTGATTGCCCATGGAACCGGTGGGCACAAAGATGGCCGCTTCCTTGCCAAAGATTTCGGCAGCACGTGCCTCCAGCCGGTTGATGGTTGGGTCTTCGCCGTAGACGTCATCGCCAACATCGGCAGAAGCCATGGCTACGCGCATTTCCGGCGTGGGCTTGGTCACGGTGTCACTGCGCAGATCGATGGTGCTGGTGTTGCTCATGATGCTCCTATAGGTCGCATGTCATTGGGTTCGCCCGCGAGCAGTTCCCCGAAAAGACTGGACGAGACAATGCGTCCTCTTTGTGTGAGTGCGATGCGGTCGCCGGAGAGAAGCATCAAGCCTGCACCTGATAACTCACGCGTCCTCTCCAGTAGGCGCTCAATCCAGGGCGATGGAAACTGATGGCGTAGCCCAGACAGCAACAAGCCCTCGTTGAGCCTCAGGCCCAGGAAGATCGTCTCTTCCCACGCCCCAAGCAGATCGATACTTTCGATTTCTCTGGCCTCCTGCTCGTCGAGGTACTCCGGGAGCTCATCGCCGTTCGCAAAAC
>CAXTFT010000014.1:0-9889 GCA_964243585.1 uncultured Terriglobus sp. | reverse complement strand
CCGAGCCACGCCCATCCAGGAGCATTGAGTGCGCATCAAGGCCAAAGCCCAGGTAAGGCGCGCGCGTCCAGTACTTCCGGTTATGCCGTGAGAGGTGGCCTTTACGGGCAAAGTTCGAGATTTCATAGTGCCGCAGACCGGCGCTGACCAGCGTCTCGCAGGCTTGCGTGTACAGATCCGTTACCAGAGCTTCGCCAGGGGTGGCTGCCGCGCCATAGCGTACGCCGGGGCCGATGAGTTCACGCCCCAGACGCGAGTCCTCATCCACCTCAAGCATGTAAACCGAAACATGATCGATGCCGCTGTCGATAACCTGCTGCAGCGACTCGGCCCAGCTCGCCTCCGTCTGGTAAGGCAGACCCGCGATCAGGTCAATACTCAGGTCGCGGACGCCCGAGGCCCGCAGGCGCCGCAACTCCCCTTGGCAGCTTCCGCCGGTGTGGGTGCGCCCCACTGCCTTCGCTTCTCTATTGACGAAGCTCTGAACGCCAAGCGAAATGCGGTTGACACCGCACGCCAGCATTGCATCCAGCACTCCGTCGGAGATCTGGCCAGGTGCAGCTTCCACAGTGATCTCTGCGTCGCTTGAGAGGGCAAAATGCTCGCGTAAAGCTGCAAAAACACGCGCAATGTGCGCTGGCTGCAGCAGAGTCGGGGTACCGCCTCCGACAAAGACGGAATCTGCAGTAGGAGGCACGCAGAGGTCGTGCTTCGCTGCAAAGTGCCGACTGGTACCGATCTCTGCGCAGAGGCGATCGACATACCCCGCCATCTGCCCCGCTGGGAACACATCGGACGCGAAGTTGCAGAATGTGCATTTTCCCGTGCAGAACGGCACCGAAATGTACAGTCCAAGCGCATCCATCGCATTCCTATTTTCCCACGCGATTCGCCCGGAAACTGAACCCGTCCAGCTCTGGCAGACATCTACAATGAGACAGCAGCATGGCGAAGAGTACCCCTACCAGAAAAGCCGGAACAGCAGTTGCCGCGAAAAACGGCGGCGAAGACGACGTGCTCGGCAAGGCGTATGACAGCCGGCTGATGCGCAGGCTGATGACCTATCTGCGCCCGTACACAGGTCATGTGGTTCTCAGTTTAATCGCAGTCATCACCAAGGCGGGCGCGGACGTGGCCGGGCCTTATCTGATTAAAGTCGCGGTTGACCGCTACATGACGAACACACCATCGCCTGGCACATGGTGGCTGGCAAGACACCTGAGCACAGACGCTATGACTGGCATCGCGCAGTGTTCAGGCTTGTACCTCTCTGCGCTGCTGCTGAGCTTTGCGCTGGAGTTTCTGCAGACTTACCTGATGCAGTGGACCGGCCAGCGCATCATGTTCGACATGCGCTCGCAGATTTTTCGCCACCTGCAGCGGATGCATGTGGGCTTCTACGACCGCAATCCCGTTGGCCGTCTTGTGACGCGTGTCACCAGCGACATCGATGCACTGAATGAAATGTTTACTTCGGGCGTGCTGGCCATCTTTGAAGACGTCTTTGTGCTCGTCTTCATTGTGGTAATTATGTTGCGAATGAGCTGGCCTTTGGCCTTACTCACGCTCTCGGTTCTACCCGTGATCATGTACGCTACGCGTCTATTTCGGATCTCCGTTCGCAACAGCTACCGGCGCATCCGCACGGCCATCGCGAAGATCAATGCGTATACGCAGGAACACGTTAGCGGCATGAGCATTGTGCAGTTGTTCAACCGCGAAGAACGCGCCTACCGCGACTTTGAGCACATCAATGGTGAACACCGCGACGCCTACGTGGACCAGGTGCAAGCGTACTCGCTGTACTACCCTGCGGTGGAACTGCTCAGCGCCATTGCGATCGCCATGGTCGTGTGGAAGGGCGGCCTTGGCGTGCTGCATGGCAGCACCTTCTTCGGTAGCACGGTTACGGTGGGCGTGCTGGTCGCGTTTATGCAGTATGCGCAGCGCTTCTTTCGTCCCATTCAGGACCTGAGTGAAAAGTACAACATCCTTCAGGCGGCCATGGCCGCAAGCGAACGTGTCTTCAAGCTGATCGACACGGAGCCGGAGATCGTCTCGCCTGCAAATGTAACGGCGACCGCGGACACCGGCATCGCGCCTGCCGTGGAGTTCCGCGAGGTATGGTTTACCTACCAGGCGCTGGACGAAACACAGCGTGCGTGGGTTGCAACAGCCACCGACGCGGAGCTTGCGGCATCCACTGAAATCGAGTGGATTCTGCGTGGTGTTTCCTTCTCAGTGGCAAGCGGGGAAACCGCTGCCATCGTAGGCCATACCGGCGCGGGCAAGACAACGATCACCGCCTTGATGATGCGCTTCTATGACGTGCAGCGTGGAAACGTCCTGGTGGACGGTGTGGATGTACGTGAGCAATCGCTGAAAACGCTGCGCGAACGATTTGGCGTGGTGTTGCAGGATGCCTTCTTGTTCACCGGCACCGTACGCAGCAATATTCGCCTGGGCAGCGAGTGGATTACAGATGCGGAAGTGGAGCGCGCGGCAGATGAGGTCAACATCGGCGACTATATCCGCACGCTGCCGCAGGGCTTCGATTCACCCATGCAGGAGCGCGGCGCAACCCTCTCCACCGGTCAGAAGCAGCTGATCAGCTTTGCACGCGCGCTGGCTCACCGGCCTGAAGTCTTGATCCTAGATGAGGCTACCTCGTCCGTCGACACCGATACCGAACTGCGCGTCCGGTCCGCTCTTGAGCGTATGATTGCAGGCCGAACCTCCATCGTCATCGCTCACAGGCTTTCGACCATTCAACGTGCAGACACCATCCTGGTCATGCACAAGGGCAAGCTGCGCGAGAGCGGCACGCACAATGAGCTGCTGACCGCGCGTGGCCTGTACTGGCGGCTGTACCGCCTGCAATACAAGGACCAGGAAGATACAACTGTGCCGATCCCGGCGGAGCCGCTGCGTCTGCAGCCTGGCGACTAGATCGTCCTAAAGGCGTCGCTACACTAAGGATGCGTGGCAGCCGAACTCATCATTTTTCTTTCTGCAGGCGAAGCTTCCGGCGATCACTATGGCGCTGAGTTGATCGCTGCGCTAAAGCCTGTGCTGCCTTCGGTGCGCTTCACCGGCCTTGGCGGGACAGAGATGGAACAGCAGGGCCAGCAGCGCGTCATCCGTGCGGAAGATGTCGCTGTCATGGGCATCACGGAAATCCTGCGCCATGTCCCGCGTATCCTGCTGAGCTATCGGCGGCTGGTCCAATCCATCCATGCGCAGCGGCCAGACGTGGCCGTGCTGATCGACTTTCCGGATGTGAACTTCCGGCTGGCTAAGCACCTGAAGCGGATGGGCGTGCCGGTGGTTTGGTTCGTTTCGCCCCAGCTTTGGGCGTGGAAGCGCAAACGGCTGCGCTGGGTGCAGCAGCGTGTTTCAAAGATGCTGACCATCTTTCCATTTGAGCAGCCGTTCTATGCCGCGCATGGTGTGGAGGCTGAGTTTGTGGGGCATCCTCTGGCCGAGCAGCCGCTGCCGATGATCACCCGCGAAGAATACGCAGCAGAGTGGAAGCTGCCGCTCGACAAGCAGTGGATCGCCCTGCTGCCGGGCAGCCGTTCCGGCGAGATCCGGGCCAACCTGCCGGAATTGTTGCGCGCGGCGGAACTGCTCGGCAGCGAGTATCACTACCTCCTGCCGATTGCACCTACCGTCAACGAACAGGTACGGCGTGAGATCGATCGCGCCCTTGCGCCTTTTGAATTCACTCACTCGGTCCGCGATGCACGCGCCGCCCTGCTGCACAGCCGTGCGGCGGTGGTCGCAAGCGGCACGGCCACGGTGCAGGCTGCGGTGATCGGAACACCTTTTGTTGTGGTTTACCGCGTGTCCAGGCTGACGTTTGCCGCGGCAAAGAGGCTGGTGCGGTACCCCAACGACATACCGGCAGAGGTGGACGAGGCCGGCAACCTGCCCATCGCCATGGTGAACCTTGTTGCAGGCCAGCGGGTCGTCCCGGAGCTGCTACAGGAGCGGTTCACGGCGGCAAAGATCATCGGAGAGTTAAAGCCGCTGCTGCAGAGCGGCCCTGTGCGCGAGGCACAGATCGACGCTTTGAAAGAGGTGCGCCACAAGCTGCAATCGCCCACCGGCCAGCCCGGCATCGAGCGATTGCGCGATGCCGTTTTGATCGCGCTGCACGGCAGCACCAGTACCGTATCCGCAGCGGAAGCGTCTGCGTCTAACGATTGACAGCCCGCACTCAGGACGGGCTCTTAACTCTTTTTGGAACGAAGGACTTTGCCAGAAATGTTTGTCCCCATGCGCACCCGGACCTTTGCCAGCGCCATTTTTCTGGCAGTAGGCGTTTCTGCATCCGCACAGACGGGCGGCACGCGGCCCACGCTGAACGTGACGGGCTACACCATTGAGGCGCAGCTTGACCCTGTCGCGCAGCGGCTGACCGCGACCGCGGCGGTCACCTTTACCGCCGTGCAGGACCTGACCGCAGCCACTTTTGAACTGAACAATGGCCTGCGCATTACGAAGATCACCGGTCCCGCGGGCAAGCCGCTGGACAGCGACCGAGACGCCCGACGCAGCACTGTAACGGTGGCCCTGCCAACCACCATGCTTGCGGGCACCAGCGCCACGTTTACCTTTGCCTACAACGGGATTTTGAAGGAAGTCGATACCAGCCCGGTCGAAGGCATCAAGACTGCTGCGCTGGCCGACCCAGTCTCCATGCTGCTGTACCCAGGCCGCTGGTTCCCCATGGTGGGCCTGTACACCAATCGCTTCACCATGAATCTGCATGCGACGGTCCCAGGCGACGAAACCGCTGTGAGTAGCGGCTTTTCGGGCAAAAAGTCCGTTGCGGGGAACAGGACCGAGTTCGACTTTGCATGGAACAAGCCGGGGTTTCCGGGCACGCTGATCGCGGGTAAGTTCGGCCCAGCCATCAAGCCCTCAGGCAGCAGCCAAATTGCCGTCTATGTAACCGACAAGCACAAGACCGGCGCGGCGGAGTACGCAGCCATCGCAGGCCAGCAGCAGGAGTTTTTCACTACCACCTTCGGCCAGGCAGAAAGCAGTAAGCTGCAGATCGTCGAACTGCCGGATGATGCCGTTGCTGCCTCATGGGGGCCTGAAGTCGTCGCCATTGCAGGTAATCGCATCGGCGACAAGAACAGCAGTCGGCTGCTCTCCAATACGATTGCCCACCAGTGGTGGGGCAGCGAAATTTCGCCCGCATCGCTGAACGATGCATGGATCACCAACGGCATGGCGCGCTACGGTGAGCTGATGAACCTGGAGGAGAGCGCGGGCAAGAATGCCTTCAACAACGCCATTCCTGACATTCAGGCAGGTGCCCTGGCCTATGACACGGCACCGCTGACAACGCTGGGAAGAACCGATCCGTTCTCGCCGCAGTTCCAATCCATGACGCTGGAAAAGGGCGCGATGGTCTTTCACATGCTGCGCTACCAGATGGGCGACGAGAAGTTCATTGCCTTTCTGCGCGGGCTGCTGTCACAGTACACCGACAAGCCCGTAACTTCAGCAAACCTGGAAGAAGTCGCAAAGGCACAGGCCGGCACCACGCTGAACCTGACACCTTTCTTCGCCCAGTGGCTTGACGGTACGGGTGCGCCGTCGTTCCAGGATAAATTCACCGTCTACCGGCTGGGCAGTAACAAAGGCTTCCGCACCGTGGGCTCGGTTTCGCAGGATCTCGATCTGTTCCGTATGCCTGTGGACCTGAAGGTCGAGACCGACGGTAAGACCGAGACGCGCAAGATCGACGTCACCGGCACGGACTCTGCTTACACGATTGAAACTTTTGGACGGCCCCGCCGCATCGCCATCGACCCGGACAACTGGGTACTGAAGAGCACTCCCGATCTCGCCGTACGCGTCGCGGTGCTGAAGGGCCAGCAGCTGGTCGCGCAGGGAGACCTCATTGGCGCACTGGCGGAGTACCAGAAGGCGCTGGACAGCAACAAGAACTCGGCCCTGGCCAACTATCGCGTGGCGGAAATCTTCTTTACGCAGCGAAACTACCAGTCTTCCGCGAACAGCTACCGCGACGCGCTCCGCGGCGATGGCGATCCTCGCTGGACACAGGTTTGGAGCCACATCGGCCTGGGCAAGATCTTTGATCTAACCGGTCAGCGCGATCGGGCCGTGCAGGAATATCGCTTGGCAGTGCAGACCAACGACAACACGCAGGGTGCGGTAAACGAGGCACGATTGCTGCTGCAGAAGCCGTTTGAGCGGCAGCGAACGATGGATTAGAGCGTCTGCCCTGCCGGAACATGTTCTTCGCTGGCAGACACTGTCCAGCCGCACGATTCAAAGAACCGCCGGGCTATGCACGCTGTGTCATTAGAGGTTTGTGCACCGCTAACCAGATGAATGTCACCTGACATTTCCGCACCAATGCAACGGTCAATGCGATAAGTGCAGTTCGCTAGGTCGGTCACGCTGAGCGCGTGTGTGTTGATGCACATGATGGTTTTTGGCGGAGCCATACGGTCCACCATGCAGACAATTTCGAGCTTTGACTCGAGTTCGTCTGGCACAAAATCAATGACAAGGTCGGCTTCACGTACAGCATCTTCGACCGTCATCACAAGCTCGAGCGTGCCGAGCATGCCGGCGGTCGAAATTTCTTCCAGTGCTTCCCGCAGTCGCGACGGTAGCACATCTTCCAGCAATACATGATGTCCGGCCTTTATGGCCAGCGCCGCAAGCGAACGGCCCGCTTTGCCCGCACCGATGAGAGCGAGCGTGATCGGGCCTTGTTTGCTTCTAGTAGGAGTGGCGCTGACCGTAAGGTCGGGCAAAATAGCTACTCGCCCGCTACGGCTTCCACGACAGAGGCGTAGCTGGGATCTGCCTGCTTGATGTGATCTGACACGCGGGCACGCTCGTCAGGCGTAAGGGACGGCAGCGTGGCGAGAATGCGGCGCAGTGTCACGGAAATGTCGTCAACGTAGTTCATGGTGCGAATGGCTTCACCGGACAGCGGCATTAGGGTAGAACTCCTTCTTCGACAGTGTAGTGCATCGGCGCTCTGCAGATTGCTTTTGTCAGGCCTGGAAAGCAGTACCTTGGTGTTCCCCATGCTGGTCGGAAAGTGCTTCCGGTGGTAAAGGTGGCGCCTCCTGCAATGCTTCCTCTGGAACGTATGCGTCGCGGTCGCACTCTTCGGTAATATGGCGCAACTGCGACGACAGATCAGGATGAAGCGCATTCATGCGGTAGCGCCAGGTCCAGTTGTTCTCTGGCGCGCCAGGGGTGTTCATCCGACCCTCATCGCCCAGATGCAGCAAATCCTGCAGAGGCAGAATGCAGATGGACGCGACCGATCGCTCCGCGCAACGGATCATCGCCCACACGACATCATTTGGATGACCAAGCGGTCCCAGGTAGGTCAGCAGGTTCTTGCGATCATCATCACCTGCGGCTCGCCACCAGCCAAGCGTCGTGTCGTTGTCGTGCGTGCCGGTGTAGCAAACAGTGTTGCGGTCGTATTTGTGCGGTAAGTGCAGGTGTGCTCCCCGGCCTGCAAAGCCAAACTGAAGAACACGCATGCCCGGCATGTTGAAGTCGCATCTCAGTTTGTCTACTTTGTCGGTAATTACGCCAAGATCTTCCGCGATCAGCGGCAGTGCTCCGCCCAGTGCGGCTTTCAGCCGGTCAAAAAGAGCAAAGCCGGGCGCCTCAACCCACTCACCGTGCATGGCAGTTTCTTCTTCCGCGGGAATGCGCCAGTACGCTTGAAAGCCGCGGAAGTGATCGAGTCGCAACAGATCGTGAAGTTCAAGCTGGCGCTTGACTCGCGCTACCCACCAATCGAAGCCGTGCTGCTCAAGATAACGCCAGCGGTACAGCGGATTGCCCCACCGCTGGCCGGTCGCGGAAAAATAATCAGGCGGCACGCCGGAAACTGCGGTTGGCTTGTAGTGTTCGTCCAGCTCGAAGACTTCCTTGTTGGCCCACACGTCCGCTGAATCGTAGGAGACGAAGATGGCCATGTCGCCCATGATCCGCACATCTTTTAAGGTGCAATAGGCGCGCAACGCCTCCCACTGCTTTGTAAAGAAGTACTGTATGACATGTTCGACTTCGAGCGCTTCACCTTGTTCTCTGTCGAAGAGTTCGAGAGCGGCGTCTTCATGCGCTGCAAGTTCCTTGGGCCACTCGTTCCAATGGCAGAAGCTGTTTAGCCGTCGCAGCACCGTAAAACGGGCATAGTCGACCAGCCAGGCCGCACTGGTATCGCGAAAGTGCTCGAAACGGCTGCACTCTGCTGTGCCGGCGTCCTTCAGAAAGCGTCTGGCGGCGCGTACAATAAGGGGCGTTTTCTCGTCGATTGCGCGAGCATAGTCGACAGGTCCGTTGTGACCCGCAAGGCCGTCGGTTTCACCGGCATAGAGCCAGCCATCCTGCTGAAGCCGCTCCAGCGAAATCATCAGTGGATTGCCTGCGTATGCCGAAAGTGCCGAGTAGGGCGAGTTGCCGTACCCTGTCGGATTCAGCGGCAACACTTGCCAGAGTCGCTGCTTAGCGGTCGCAAGGAAGTCCACAAACTCGTAGGCAGCCGGCCCCAGGTCACCCACGCCGCCATAGGAGGGCAATGAGGTGACGTGTAACAGGACGCCGGAAAGTCGTTCAGAGATCATGCCTTGGTGTGATGCGTGAAAAGTGTGGAAGAGTTACAGCCGACAAAGACGGACCTGGACGTTGCAGAAGCCTTGATCGCTCAATGATTGCCATGCCATTGAGCTGTTCTTTGCGTACGCATCTCTGATCTACCTTGCCGGTGCCCAGGAGGTATTCTGGAGCCGGTACGCAAACTATTGACAAGTAACGAACTACTTAGATGCCCAGGGGTGAAGGCCTTCCCGCAGCCTTCTGCTGCGTCACGCGGATCGCTCCGCGTTTCGTGTAGTTATCGATCAGTGTTTGCATGTAAATGCCGAACATTTCGGCACGCTGCTGTTCAACCAGTTGCGCACGCTGCGTGGCAAAGGTCGCTGCTGCTTCCTGTGCGGTGGGCTGCTGCACGTCCGTGACCTGCAACACTGTGCCACTTTGTCCTGCGTTCAAGGGACCGCTGATACCGCCCTTTGGCAGGTCGAACACAGCCGATGCAGGGCCGCTCATCTCACCCACATCCGGCACGGTTCCCTTGTGGTCGACCAGTTCGGAGCTTTTTACCGGGATATTCAACTCAGCCGCGGCTTTGTGCAGATCGTTCAACTGGTGGGCACGGTCCGCCAGCTTTGCGATCTTTGCCTGCAGCATCTGGGGCACCTGCTCGGCACGGTAGTCGTCCAGCACATGATCTTTCCACTCGGCAAAAGCGGGCGCATGCGAGGGCTGAACGTCAGCCGTCTGGTAGACCGCCATGGCACCCTGTCCGGCAGGGGCGAGCCGGGGTGCATCACCCTTTTTACCTGTAAAAGCAGCCTGCATGAGTTGGGCGCTGTCCGGCAGGCCGGAGATGGTGCCATCACTGCCGATGGCATCGGTCGTGAGGGCCTTCGTGCCGTGATCGGCAGCAGCCTTGTCCATTCCCGATTTCGCGGCATCGGACGCCACTTGGGAAGCGAACGCTTGCAATGCCTTGGCACCATTTTGCTGCTCAAGAATTGGGCGGATCTCGGCTGCTACTTCCGTCAACGGCTTGTCATGCGCTTCATCGCGCGCGCCTCACGCGACAGCCCTTCGCTCGCGAACGACTGGTGCGAGATCGCCTGAACGATCGCGAGCGTGTTCTTCACGCGGTGATTGAGCTCGTTGATGAGCAGTTTCTGGTGCTGCTCGGATTCCTTGCGCGCGGTGATCTCCTGGCTGATGCCGATCACGCCCATGACTTGGCCGGCCGGGCCTCGCACCGGCTGGCCGTAGGTCGCGA
>CAXTFT010000013.1:0-36463 GCA_964243585.1 uncultured Terriglobus sp. | reverse complement strand
CCTTCCGGCGGGCGAAAGCTGCACCCTGCAGATCAGCTTCGCACCGCAGGCCGCGGGTTCGCGCACGGGAACGCTGACGGTCAGCGACGCTGTCGGCCCACACGCCGTGGCGCTGAGTGGGACAGGCCAGGGGCAATCTGTGGTGACGTTGTCGCCATCGTCGCAGGCGTTTGGGCAGGTACCGGTGGGCAGCACGTCCGCTGCCCGGACGGTCTTTGTCGTGAATGGCGGCACGTCGCCCGCAACACTTTCACCAGCCGTTATCACCGGCGACTTTGCCATTGCCACCAACACTTGCGGAGCAACGCTCCCGGCCGGCGATAACTGTTCGCTCTCGCTGACCTTTACGCCGACTGCCGCAGGTACGCGCAACGGTGTGCTCTCCGTGCCGGACACATCGGGCAACCATACCGTAGCACTCAGCGGCACCGGCAGCACGGGGGCGCTGACCGTCACGCCTGCCATGCTGGCTTTTCCGGACACAGCGCTGGGCAGCACCAGTGGTGCGCGCATGGTCACGCTTACCAACTCCGGCAATGCCGCGTTGCGTGTGTTAACAACAGGCGCGACGGGCGACTTTGCCGTGGGCGGGTCCTGCGCAGGGACAACGCTTGCAGTGGGTGGCACCTGCACCGTGTCGCTGACGTTTACGCCCGCAGCTACAGGTGCACGCATGGGAACGCTGACGGTGACCACCGACAGCGCAAGCAGTGCGTCCTTCACGGTCGCACTTAGCGGCAACGGCACAGGAGCCTTTACGGTCGTCCTGCTGCCGGTTGCGGTCGACTTTGGAAGCCAGCTGGTCGGTGGTACCAGTGCAGTTCGAAACATTACGATCTCGAACACCGGCAACATCTCCGGCGCACTGGGCAGGATCGCCGTGTCAGGCGACTACACACTATCCGCCAACACCTGCGGCACGTCGCTCCCGGCGCAGACCGGCTGCACAGTCTCCGTGGTGTTTACGCCGTCCGTCAGCGGGGTCCGGAACGGTCTGTTGACTGTTGCCGATGACGCCGGAACACAGACCGCAACGCTTACCGGTACCGGCACGCTGCCGCCGACCGACACGCTTGCGCCGCTGTCGCTCGCCTTTGGAACGCAGGTGGTCAACACCACCGGAGCCACCCAAACGGTCACGCTGACCAACAGTGGCGACGTTGCACTGACCCTGATTTCAGCCGCTGTTCTCACAGGAGACTTTACCGCCGTAAACGGGTGCGGCCCCACGCTGCCCGCGCGCAGCGCATGCAACATCGTGGTCGCGTTCACGCCCAGGTCCGTCGGCCCGCTGACCGGCACGCTGCAGGTGACGGACGTCTTGCGCCGGCAGACGGTTGCGCTCAGCGGCACTGGGCGTGCGGGCCCGGGCGTGTCGCTGCTGCCGTCCAGCCTCAGCTTCGCAAGCACCGGTGTGGGCGTCGTGGGTGCAGGGCAGGTCTTGACGCTGACAAACAACGGCGGCTCGCCCGTGGTGATCTCCGGCGTCACGGTGGTGGGCGACTTTGGCATCCTGTCCGGCGGCGGCAGTACCTGCATGCTGGGTGCGACCATCCCGGTGGGCAATGCGTGCACGCTGCAGGTTGCATTTCTACCAACGGGCGCGGGTCTGCGGACGGGCAGTGTCACCATCCTGAGCAGCGCCCCCACGCAGACCGCGCAACTCTCCGGTACCGGCGTGGACTTTCAACTGGTGCCGAACGGTGACACCACCGTGACTACATCCAGCGGCAGCAACGCGGTCTTTCCGCTGCTGCTGCGACCGCTGGTCACCACCTCGGACGCCGTGACCTACTCCTGCACCGGTGCCCCTGCCAACACCAAGTGCACGGTGACGTCGCAGTACGGCGACCTGTCCGCCGTGCAGACCGTCAGCGTCACGCTGCTGACCGGCACCACGGCCAAACGTATTTCGCTGGTTTGGATGCTGCCGTTGCTTGGCCTTGCGCCACTTTGCTTGCGGAAGAGAGCGTGTCACGGCCTGCTGGTCCTGGTTGTTGGCGCAGTGCTGGTGGCGGGACTAACTGGCTGCGGGTCAGGCCGCAGGATTGCCGACAGCGGCACCGGCGTGGGTGGCGGCACCACGGGGCCGGTCGTTACCACGCCGGGCGGCACTTACAACATCGTCGTAAGCGCCACGGCTGCGGGTGTCACGCACTCCGTGCCACTGACCCTGATCGTGAAGTAGGGCGTGTCTCAGGGCTGCGTTACCGGCCCATCCTGCATGTCCACCAGGCGGTAGCCCTCCGGCGGCTGGAACCAGTGCCCCTCCGGTTCGGACGTCGTGACTTCAGTTGCCGCAAAGCGTTGTTCGCCAACCGCTGGTGACTGCAGAATGGAGGTCAGGTTAAAGCCAAGCCCGGGCGCGTAGCGAACGTCCCGGATGAAGGTCAAGGGATTGTCATTGCCCGTGGTGCCCGGGTTGAGCACAATGGTGTCGCGATAGGCATGCACCGGCACACCTTCCACTGTGTCGACACCCTTGTCCTCGTGTGTGCGGTAGCCACGCCCGTTGCTCAGCTTGCCAGACGTCGCTCGTGCCGGATCCAGTGTGCGCGTCGAGCGCGAACCCAGCTTGTGTACTTCACAAATCTTCTGCCGCGCGCCGCACTGGTAAAACAGTCCCGCGACCGGATCTTCGATCTGGATCCCGCTCATTGTAGATTTACGGTCACTCCCTTTTGGCACCATGAGCCAACGCTCCTGGCGCGCGGCATCGATTTACAGCGCCGCAGCCGCCGCAAACGCGCTTGCCCACGCCCATTGAAAGTTGAAGCCACCCAGGTGGCCGGTTACGTCCACGACCTCGCCGATAAAAGCCAGGCCAGGCACCTGCCGCGCCTGCAGGGTAGTGCTGTCCAGGTCGGCAGTGCTGACGCCTCCTGCGGTGACCTCGGCCTTGGGGTAGCCCTCGGTACCGGCAGGTGTTACCGGCCAGCTGTGCAATCTTTCTTCCAGACGCGTGATGGAGGCGTTCTTCCAATCGGGCGGGGCATTCTCTGTCAGCCATCGCTCTGCCATACGCGCGGGCAGGTGGTTGCGGAGCAGGCCTAGAGCCACGCCGTCCTCGCGACGGCTGCCGGGCGTTGTCATGGAAGTGAAGACCTGTGCACCGGGCGCAAGATCAAAGCGTACCGGCTCCCCCGCGCGCCAGTACGACGACACCTGCAACACCGCCGGACCAGAGAGGCCGCGATGCGTAATCAGTAGCTTCTCGCGGAAAGCGGGCGGAGCAGGGCGCTTGCGCGACGAAGTCTGTGCCTCCGCAAGGACCTCTGCAGACAGGCCGGACAGGTCGGCCCAGCGTTCGCGGTCGCCCTCGGCAAAGGTGAAAGGTACCAGGGCCGGGCGAGGCTCCACGACGCGCAAGCCGAAGTTGCGGGCGACGTCGTAGCCGATGCCGCTTGCGCCCATCTTCGGAATGGACAGGCCGCCTGTCGCGACCACCACGGACCGTGCCCGGACCTCGGCGGCCGGCGTGGCGACGGTAAAACCGCCGCCGCTTCGAGTTACCCGCAGCACCGGTGTGCGCAACCTGACTTCAACCGCTGCCGCGCGGCACTCCGCCTCCAGCATGGTCACAATGGCCTGCGCCGAACCGTCGCAGAACAGCTGCCCCAGCGTCTTCTCGTGATACGGGATGCGGTAGCGCTCCACCAGCGCGGTGAAGTCGGCAGGTGTATAGCGAGCCAGTGCGCTTTTCGCAAAGTGCGGGTTTTCGCTGAGAAAGTTCGCAGGCGTGGTGTGCCGGTTGGTGAAGTTGCAGCGACCGCCGCCGCTGATCAGAATCTTGCGGCCCACGCGTTCGCCCGCTTCCAGCAGCAACACTCGCAAACCGCGCGCACCCGCCAGCGCGGCACAGAACAGGCCTGCCGCGCCGCCGCCCAGTACCACTGCGTGGAAGTCTTCGTCTGTGGACATCGCACTCTCTATCCTAGGGCTATGAGGTTGAAGCCCTACGTAGTGCCCGCGCGTGCGGCCCGGCAAACAAGGCGCGCGGCCACTGTCGAACCCGGCACGGTCAACCACCATGGGCAAATGGTGGTGCGCCGGGGAGCCAGATCCATGACCGATTTGCCCGGCCAAAGCATCTACCTGTTGCACTGCAACCTGTGCGGATTTGAGTATGGCGAGGCCGGGCTACGTGTGCACGCGCGCAAGTGCCCAAAGTGTAGCGACGGAGCGCCCGGCCTGCCGGTGCCTGAGGTTGATCAGTTCTCGCTCTTCTGACCGCGTGACTTCGATCCAGTTCGAAATCGACTTCACCCGGGCGTGGTACAGTTCTCCCTGTCAGGGTCCTTGTCCTGAGTGTGCCGTCCGATGTGTATCCTCCCTCAACTCGTGAAGTAGGTCCGGGCCTCTGGCCCAGTCTTCCGCATGTCTTTGCGCACTCACCTGTTTTTGGGATTTTTGTATGCACCGTGGCCTACGAGCCGTTTTCTTCATCGTTCTGCTGGATGCCGCAGGCATCGGCGTTGTCTTTCCTACCTTGCCAAAGTTGCTGGAGAGCATGCTGCACAGCGGTGATGCCGCGCAGCACTATGGCTACCTGCTGGCTGCCTATGCCGCCACCTTGTTTCTGGCGTCGCCGGTGCTGGGCAGCCTGAGCGACCGCTTTGGCAGGCGGCCAGTCCTGCTGCTATCGCTGTTTGGGACGGCCGCGGACGACCTGGTCATGGCTCTGGCGCATACCCTGCCGGTGCTGTACCTGGGCCGCACCCTGGCCGGGCTGACCGGCGCAAATATGACGGTAGCCAACGCCTACCTGGCCGACGTGACTACGCCCGACGACCGCGCCAAAGCCTTTGGGCGCATGAACGCCAGCTTCGGCATCGGCTTTGTGGCCGGACCCTTGATGGGTGGCCTGCTCGGGGCGTACTCGCCACGCGCACCGTTTTTGCTTGCTGCCGCGCTGAATCTGCTGGGAGCCTGCGTCTGCTACTTTGTTTTGCCAGAGTCATACCGGCCTGCAAAGCCGTTGCCTTTTGCTGCGGCTGCGCTGAATCCGTTCGCGTCGCTCCGTTCGCTGCGCAGCCTTCATGGAGCGGGGCCGTTCCTGTACATCTTCACCACCATGTCGATGGTGGGGCAGGTGCCCAGCGTGCTGTGGGTGTTGTACGGCACGGCACGGTTCGGCTGGTCGCCCGCTGCTGTGGGACTTTCGTTTGCAGTATTTGGTGTATTGCACGCGCTGTGCCAGGGATTTCTGCCAGAGGTAGCCCAGCGGCGACTCGGGCAACGACGGACAGTGATCGCCGGCATTGCCGTGGATGCCCTTGGCTACTCGGTCTTTTCATTGACAAGAACTTCCCCTGCGGCCTTCGCGACCATGCCGTTGATGGCAGTAGGCGGCGTTGGTGAGCCTGCTGTGCAATCCATGCTGACGGGCAGCGTGAGCGATACGCGGCAGGGCGAACTGCAGGGCGTGCTTACCAGCCTGGTAAGCCTTACAGCGATTGTGGGACCAGTTATCGTTTCCGGCCTTTACCAGTGGTCACGTGCGCATGTGCCGGGTTACCCAGGAGCTATCTGGCTCAGCACCGTGATGCTTTACCTGCCGTGCATTCCCATTCTGTTCGCGGGCAGGCGCATCTCCCGTGCCACCAGCACGGATTAAACCGTCGCCTGCTGACCATGAAGCCGGCGTAGTCTGACCCGCAGATGAGTCTAATGGACTACGGAAAAGGAGGAAGCGCATGATCGACTCCGGTGCAGCCGCCTCTTCTCAGGTTTCTGCGACATCAAGCAGCATCCGGCTCGAGCAGAAGCACCCGCTGGCCATTCGATGGATGCACTGGATCAACTTTCCCGTGCTGTTCACCATGATCTGGAGCGGCCTGCTTATCTACTGGAACGACTCGGACAACGCCTACAACTACCCGCACCGCGTCTACCGCATTGGCCTCGGCAAGTTCACGCTGTTCCGCTTCTTTCCCGACTGGTTTTACAAGGTGCTCCACATGCCGTATCACGTGACGGAGGGGCTGGGTTATCACTTCTTCTTCATGTGGATTTTCGCGCTCAATGGCATTGCCTGGGTCCTGTACACGTGGCTTTCGGGTGAGTGGCGCTTCCTGCTGCCGCAGCGCAGCAGCCTGCGCGACGCGGTGCAGGTGACGCTGGTCGATCTCCACCTGCGGAAAGGCTTGCCACCGCAGACCAAGTACAACGGCGCTCAGCGTATCGCCTACACTTCCTGCATCCTGATGGGTGCCGCCATGCTGGTCACAGGCCTGGCCATCTACAAGCCCACGCAGACGCACTGGCTCACCACCCTATGCGGAGGCTATGAGATGGCGCGATGGCTGCACTTTTGGACCACGATGGCATTTCTCGGCTTCTTCGGTGTGCATGTCGCGCAGGTGGTGATGGCGGGCTGGAACAACTTCCGCTCCATGGTCAGCGGACGCGAGGTGGTGCGTGTGGAAGCGCCTTCTATTGAGGCTGAGCGCAGGAGTTGGCGATGAGCGACGAGGCGCAGCAGAAGAGCAAACCCGTGACGCAGAGTGCAAACCCGGCGGCTGAACCCGAGTTCGTGCATGCTGGCAGGCAACGGCCTGTTGACCCGGAAGACGCGGACGACGTCATGACGAAGAAGCTGCCGGACGATCGTCCCGGCGATGCAGCCGTCCTGGAAGATTCGCGCCGCAAGACCCGGCGTTCGTTCCTGGTCGCCGGGGTTGCAGCGGCGGCAGGGGTCGGCTTCTACCATTACCTTGGTGATGGCCCAAGCGACGAGGGTGCGGATAACCTCCTGCGCAAGGCTCTGCGCTTCAACGCCCGCGTGTCAAAGGATCTGCTGCGCGACCACGCGCTTGCGCCGACCTATCCGCTAAGCCGCGCGGAAAACCTGCGCATCAACGGTGTGTATGGCCTGAAGAAAGATCTGGCGCTCGAACATTGGCGGCTGCAACTGGTGGGCACGAAAGATGCGGAACGCAGTCCGCGCTACACCCAGGATGTGACCGCGTGGGAGTATCGCTACGCCGGCAAGAACAAGGGGGATCAGGGTCACGACACTAAGGTTGACCCTGCAAAAGAAACCGGTCAAAACACCGGTCCCACGGCGCACGACGAGAGCAAAGGCAGCAAGCAGGACGGCACCTCGGCCCAGCAATCTTCCGCAAAGATGGCTCCGGAAAAGATGCAGGCGAAAGCTGCCGCAGATGAAAACAAGGGTGAAGACAGCAAGGACGAACCGGACGCAAACGGCACCGGCCGCAAGTCACGCGGCAACGAGGAAGCAGGCGAGAGCGACAGCACCCTGCAGCCGAACACGCCCGGCCTCTTGCTACAAATGACCGACATCACAAAGCTGCCGCGGCATGAACTGGTGACGCAGTTCAAGTGCATCGAAGGCTGGAGCCAGATCGTCCATTGGGCCGGTGTGCGCATGGCCGACTTCCTGGATCTGTACCCGCCCGCGCCCATCGACGGTAAAGAGCCACTCTACGTCTACATGGAGACGCCGGACGGCGATTACTACACGGGCTACGACCTGCACACCATGCGGCATCCGCAAACGCTGCTGGTCACAGAGATGATGGGGCAGCCGCTGACGCAAAGCCACGGCGCGCCGCTGCGCCTGCACATGCCCACCAAGTACGGCTACAAGCAGATCAAGCGCATCGGCCTGATCGCGTACACCAACGACCGCCCGGATGACTACTGGACCAAGCTGGGCTATGACTGGTACGCGGGGCTTTAGAGTTCCTGGCTAAGCAGGACACCGGCCCGCCAGAACGCGGCACTCCGAACACAATTTTTGTTTCCGCGAAGTGGCACCGGTGGTACTCTCGCGTTGCACAGGAGGCTCTCATGCCGAAGGACTTCAACGCTATCTTCCAGGCTGACCCACTGGCCTTTATGAAAAAGTACAGCTGCAAGCCGGATAATGATCTTGCAGGGAATACAGGTGTAAAGCATGCGACGTCGTTTGTAACCCCCTCAACTAACGACTACAGATTTCGCGAGATGGCACCCGCAAACCGCATTGGTTACCTGAACTTCACGAAAATTTCGCAGGGAACAGATCCGGCACAGCGCCTGAAGACGATCATTGCGCAGCATGCAACGGGCCAGGTCACGGTGACGGGCGACTATAGCCCGCACCCTACAAAAGTGCGGTCTTATTTCCTGCCATGGCAAACAAACCACATCATCAGCCTAACGATCCCGCAGGCACAGCCCGGCATCGTCGGAGCCCCTTACTTCTTTACCGCAGCCATCAATGGATGTTCTGTCTTTTTCAAAGGAACGCCAAAGAATCCCACCGTACTGCATGCGGGCGGATCGACTGGGCAGGAAGGCGATCCGGCCGCGGGTGCCGCATTCTGGCGAGACATGCTGCAGACCCACGTTTCAACAGCCGGTGTGTACGAAGCCGAGGTAAACAAAGTCGACTACACCGTAGACAAGGTAAAGTCCAAGACCTTTACCGGCCCCACGGGAACTAAGGATAAGGTGTTTACCAAGCTTGGCACGGCACATTCCCGCAAGTTTGAAGCCTGGCTGAAGAAGGATTACTCCAACGATTACCTGATTGAAAGCGTGGCGCCGACTGGCTGTGTCATGGGTATCCGTGACAATAGCGGCGATTGGGCTTTCTATCTGCAAGAGAATGTAAGTGTTACCTACTACAAGTTTCAGCGGGTGAAGACCGGCTTCTTCACTTCAAAGAAACAGAAGATCGACGCCTCGATGAATGTTGTCATGAGGCCCATGCAGTTGACGAAGATTTTTCCAGGTTCAGGTCATGTCAAGTTCACGCCTGCAATGGATCGGGTACTGAAAGATTAGCGGCTGGCTCGCCACGTACAGAGAACCTTTCTGTGTTGGCTTACGTGTCTGATGTGCTCTTCAGCTTTGCGTTCAACTGCGCCAGTGACTGCTCCGGCGTGCCCGCGACGGAGATACTCCATGCACCGTCGCCGGGATGTTCCAGCGTAGCAAGCTGGCTGCCCAGCAGGTTCGGGTTCATGAACTGGTGATGGCGCGCGCTCAGGTGCGCGGCGATCACGGCAGGGTCCGCCTCCAGCAGGGCAAACTGCACCGCGCTGGCGGACAGGTCGCCCCGCAGGATGTTGCGGTAGCCCTCACGCAAGGCGGAACAGGCCAGGATCATGCTGTTTCCGGCAACCACATACTCGGCGATCTTGTCGTGCAGCGTGGCGAGCCAGGGCGCTCGGTCTTCATCGGTAAGCGGGTTGCCGTTGGCCATCTTCGTCTTGTTGGCGGCGGGATGGAAGTCGTCGCCATCCAGAAAGGGCCAGCCTGTGGATGCGGACAGCATCTTGCCCAGCGTTGTCTTGCCCGTGCCGCTGACACCCATCAGAACCAGAACCATGTGCTTGTCTCCTGCGTTTATTGTCGAACATCTGCAATAGATGGCGCGCCGGTCTGCGCGACTCCGGCTAATCTGTTGCTGTGACGATCCGACGCTTGCTTCGCTTGATCCCGGTGTGCGCCTTTGCACTCGCTACCCCTGGTTCTCTTCCTGCCGCGCACCCTCTTGCCCATACGGCACCTGCGCAAACAGGCGCGCCGGTCAGCGGCTACTCCGTCGTGGGAAAGTATCCACACTCGACCGACAGCTACACCGAGGGTTTCTTCTACCTGGACGGCCTCTTTTACGAGGGCACGGGCATGGAGGGACGATCCGCGCTCCTGGCGATTGCACCCAGCACGGGCAAGCCGGTGCAGCAGCGATTACTGCCGCGCCGATACTTTGGTGAGGGCATCGTCGATGTAGGCCCGAACATTTACGAGTGGACCTGGCAGACCCACATCGGCTTTGTCATCGACAGGTTTTCCCTGCGTCAGATCCGCACTTTTACGTACACCGGCGAGGGCTGGGGCATGACCCGCGACAAGACCAGCATCATCACCAGCGACGGCAGCGACACGCTGCGTTTTCGCAATCCGCAGACCTTCGCGGAAACGCGCCACATCATCGTGCATGATGGTGACAAGAAGATCGATCAGCTAAATGAACTGGAGTTCATCAAGGGCGAGATCTGGTCGAACGTCTGGCACAGCGACCGCATTGCACGTATCTCGCCGAAAGATGGACGAGTGCTGGGCTGGGTCGACCTCTCAGGTATCCTGCCGCTGAGCCAGAAGAAGGACGACGAGTCTGTGCTGAACGGCATCGCCTACGATGCGGAGAAGGACCGCATCTTCGTCACGGGTAAACAGTGGCCGGCCATCTTTGAGATCAAGGTCCAGCCGAAGTAAGTTCGGTCATAGCGGGCACTGTGCCGCATCCGGCGTGCCGGCACCGCTCCGCTGCGCGGATTGGCGGCAGCCATTCTGGAACGATTTGCCATCCTAGAGGTATCAGCTGTTCGTTGTCGCTGATGAGGCCTCTGCACCGAATGGAAGCTCTTGCCACGATTCTTCGCGCACTTTGGGGTTATTTCTCGCTCATCCTTATTGCGCGCGTTGTAGGACGGCGGCCCGGGAAGCAGTTGACGCCTTTCGAATTTATCCTTGTCTTCTTTTTGGGTGGACTGACGCTCACGGGCATGGTGGGCAAGGAAGCTTCCTTAACCAACGCGGTTACCCAGATCATCGCCGTTGCGGCCGGACACACGTTTCTGGTGTGGATTCGAACAAAGTCAGAGAAAATTGCACGTCTGCTGGACGGAACGCCGCTCATCCTGCTGGAGGGTAAAACCTGGCGCAGCCGAACGTTGCGCAAAATGCGCATCGCTCCGGACGATGTCATGGCCATGGCGCGCGATCAGGGCCTCAGGACACTGGATGAAATCGATACAGCAACCCTGGAGCGGAACGGCGAAATCAGCATCGTTCCCGTGGAGCAATCATGATCGGCACTGTACGAGGTACCGCACGTGGCAAGTAAGAATCTGGTCGACCCAATTACCGCTGAAGATGTGCCGAAAGTTGACAACGCAGTCGCTGTCGGTGAGGACCTGCAATTTCAGGAACGCTGGTGGACCTTTGAATCTGTTGCCTGGTCGGTCTTTGTACTTGTCCTGCTGGCTGACGTCCTAGGTGCCTTTGGCAACGGATGGCTGGCTAAAGCGCAGAAACAGCGGGCAGGCAGCGGCATGTTGATGAAGTACGAGCGCATCGAGCGGACCTTTACACCTTCCCGAGTAACGCTGCAGTTTGGCCCGGATGCGGTGCACGATGGAGTAATCACACTGTTTGTCCGGGGAAATCTTCTCAAGGATTTGGGAGCGGACCGTGTCATACCGCAGCCGGAGAAGTCAGTGGTTGGCACAGATGGTGTAACTTACACATTTCCCGCAAAGGGAGGCGCGAGCGAAGTCGCCTTTGAACTGGAACCGGCCTCACCGGGTGTGCACTGGATCTACATGCAGGTCCGGGGAAGATCGCCGGTCAGTGCACGCGTTGTGGTGTTGCCCTAGTCATGTACACCATTGTTCACGCGATCTTCGGCTACATCTTTCTTACCGTTATGGTGCGTGTTCTGACGCGCAGGCCCGGCGGCCAGATGACGCAGCTTGAATTTGTCCTGGTGTTTCTGATGGGCGGCATCATCATTTTGTCGACGGTGGGCAAAGATCACTCTGTGACCAACTGCACCTGTGCCGCGCTGGCAGTGGGCTGCATGCACCGGTTTGTGTCCTCCATGAAGCTGCGCTTCCCCAGGTTTGGCGCGCTGGTTGACGGTACACCGCTGGTGCTGGTGCGCAACGGTGAATGGCAGCAGGACATTATGAGCGGCATGCGCCTGGCCCCGGAAGATGTGATGGGTGCGGCGCGCACCAAGGGTATCGGCTCATTCGACAACATCGCCTACGCTGTGCTGGAGCGGAATGGCGGCATCAGTGTCATCGAAAAGAAAGACAATGACGACGAAAACAACAAGAACGAATCAAAGTAAGTTGTTAGGGCTGTCCTTGGCAGCGTGAGATTGACATGGCAGACACCCAAAACGGCAAGACGATTGAGACCGACATACCGCAGCGGCTGGACCGCCTGCCGTGGTCCAAGTGGCACACGCGCATCATCGTCGCTCTGGGTACATCGTGGCTGCTGGACGGGCTTGAGGTCACGATCGTCGGATCGCTTTCCGGCATCCTGCAAAGTAAACAAGGCTTGTCCCTAAGCGATCCGCAGGTGACCGGTGCCGCGACCATGTACCTTGCCGGCGCGGTGCTTGGTTCGTTGTTCTTTGGCTGGCTGACGGACCGGCTGGGCAGGCGAAAGCTCTTCCTGGTCACGCTGGCAACCTACTCCGTTGCCACAGTTGCAACAGCTTTTGCCCATGGCTTTCTCTTCTTCGCGGCGGTGCGATTCTTTACCGGTTTCGGCATAGGCGGGGAGTACGCGGCCATTAACTCCGCCGTGGATGAATTGATTCCAGGCAAGGTGCGCGGGACCGTCGACCTGATTGTTAACGGAACGTTCTGGGTGGGCGCGTCGATCGGTGCGGTGGCGACTTACTACCTGTTGCACGCGGGCGGCGGCCTGCGCACGTTGGGATGGCGCTTCGCCTTTGGCATCGGCGGCGTTCTGGGTGGTGCGGTGCTGCTGCTGCGGCTGCACGTACCGGAAAGCCCCCGCTGGCTGATGCTGCGCGGGCGCGAGGAAGAGGCCAGCAAGATTGTCGGTGAGATTGAAGACGTCGCAAGCAAGGGCGACCGTTCCAGGCTGCCTGCGGTAGAGGGCGACAAACTGAAGATCACCGTGCGCGATCACACCCCATGGGCCGACATCTTCGCCAACATGGCGGGTGAAAACCGCAGCCGGTCTGTTCTGTCGCTTGTGTTGATGGTGGGCCAGTCCTTTTTCTTCAACGCGGTGTTCTTCACCTATGGTCTGGTAGTGAAGAAATTCTTCCACATCTCCGACGACGACCTGCCGTTGCACCTGTTGCCGTTTGCGCTGGGTAGTTTCTTCGGGCCGCTGCTGCTCAGTAAATTATTCGACAAGTTGGGCCGTAAGCCGATGATCACGGCAACCTATGGCATCTCTGCGTTGCTGTTGGTCGGTGCGCTGATCCCCTTTGGCATGGGTGTCATCGGACCGAAGGGACTCGGCATCCTGTTCACGGCAATTTTCTTTGTTGCGTCGTCTGCTGCCAGCGCGGCTTACCTCACTGTTTCCGAGATTTTTCCGCTGGAACTGCGGGCATTTGCCATCGCTCTGTTCTACTCCATTGGCACGCTGCTGGGCGGCGTGGCGGCTCCGTTGCTGTTTGGTTACCTGATCAAGACAGGTTCGCACTGGGCCGTGGCCGGCGGCTATGCACTGGGCGCGGCGTTGATGCTGGCGGGTTCTCTATGCGAGTGGAGGATCGGCGTGGAAGCCGCGGGGCAATCGCTGGAGAATGTCTCCAAACCCCTGCAAAGCCGGTAAATTTTGTTGGAGAGAAGCCAACCGTTCCCATGTGCTGCTGCTCTCACACCCTGACACCCGCATCTGCGGCTTTGAGGGAACATGCACCTGATTGCAACGCTCGTGATTGGACTAATTGTTGGTGCACTTGCCAAGCTCATTATGCCCGGCAATGACCCAGGCGGCATTATTGTGACAATCCTTATCGGCATCGCAGGTGCGTTTGTTGGGACATTTCTAGGACAGGCTTTGCATTTGTACCAGCCGGGGCAGTCCGCAGGCCTGATCATGTCGATCATCGGCGCGCTGATTCTATTGGGTCTGTACCGCCTCATCCGAGGCCGAAGCGCGTAGATTCACAGATTCAGAGTAGAACGTATTTCTTCGACGCTTTGACCCTGCTGATGAAAGTGCCTGATGATCGCGCCGCTGTGCAGGCTGCGTGACACAAGCGAAGGGTCTGGACGCATAAAACAAACGTCTCCAGACCCGAACCGTCGATCATGGGGACCCTCCTCTGGCTCAATGCCTTCCTGTGTCAGCAGGTGGTTTAGTGCAAGTTGGTCATCTCGCTCGATGGCTGTAGCAAGAACGTAGTGTCGCAGCAGGGCTTCAGCAGCTGGACTCGGTCGCCAGAACATAAAACCGCAGCACAACACAAAACCCAGTTGCCGGTCTACGTCCATGGGAATGCTGTGATCCTCCTGCGCAACCACATCCGCGGTGCGCATTTCCTGCAGCAGGGGAGCGAGATCGCCCACGGGCAGCGCATCCAGGTCAAGCACCAGCACCGCATGGCCTTTCTGCACCAGGCTGTGCAACAGCAGTACACGCAGGTACCAGAGGACTCCGCGCGTGTGCGGATGCAGATGGCCTTTCTCGTTCCAGCTAAAGAACTGACGCACATCGATTACTGAAACATCCTCTTCGGCCAGAAGCGCAGCCAGCGCGGCATCATCCATGGCCATTGCAACAACGTGCCGCCCAACGTGCTTTCTCACCTGACCGAGCCAAAGCTCCCACAGTTCGAGATATTTTCCGCTGACCGGCACCAGCGTAACCGGCGCCGCGACGGGCAGCGCAAGCGCTGTGATCGCTGCAGCCAGGTAGGTCTGCAGCGAACCGTCCGCTATGCCCATGTTCACGCGGAGCAGTTTTTGTGCCACGTCCGCCATGTGGCTGCCCGGCGCGGCGTCTTCCGTGGCTGCAAGCAGCAACCGGGCCGCCTCAGCGGGCTGCGCGGTAACCGTGGCCATGGCGGCAAGCTCGATCAGCAGCCTGGCGGGCAGATTGCTGTTGCTCTGGAGCATGCGCTCGAACAGCTGCCGGGTCCGGGCAGGCTGCGTCTTGTTCGCCATCATCAGCGCGTAGCGCAGGCGGCCTGTGGACGTGTCGTCAAGCGTAGCCAGTGGCAAATGCCCCAGCAACCACGCCGCGCCATACCAGCGGTGCAGACGTGCCAGCACCCTGCTAAAGAGGCCTGCTGCACGCACCGCCAGTCCCATGGTCTAAACGGCCTCGACCGGTGACGGGCGAAAGCGCCGCATCAGCAGCACGCGCAGTTCATCCAGTTGGAAGGTGAAGTAGGCTGCCACGGCAAGCGTCGCTGTGCACAGCAGGGCTACGGCAACGCTCACCAGCAATGTCCATTGCACCGACCACATGGCCGGAAACGCCGTCAGCGCGAACGCAACCACAATGAAGATGTTGAAGCGCATCAGCAGGCCGTTGCTGATGCTGTGGCCATCCGGGAACAGCTGACGGTTCAGGTGCACGACGTAGGCAGTCTGGAGTATTTCCCAGACAAGCCATGTCACGATGAAGCCCGCCACGCCCCACGTCCGCATGATGGGAACGGAAACGGTCAGCATGACAGCGTAGCCCATAAAGATGCGTGTCGACAGCTTTTCATGCTCGTTGCTGGACGATTGAAACTGCGTCTTGTGTTCCTTCAGGCCCAGCACCGCTGAGACTATGGCCATCTCAATGCACAGGACAGGCTGGTACGGCATGCGGCCGTGCAGCCACACCTGAAACAGGAACGGGCACAGCAGCAGGCTGCCAATGCTGACCACCGGAATCAGGAACAGCACCACACGTTCCGACAGGTCATACAGCCTCCGCAGTTCACCCCAATCGGCCTTGCCCACCAGCATGGTGATGTCCTGCCCGATGACGTTGCTAGCCATCGATAGCACCTGCCGCGACATTTGGAAGACGACCCGCACCAGCGCAAACACCGTCACCATCGATGGTCCAAGCACGCGCTGAATCACGATGACCGGTCCCTGCCATGTGAGAAACCCTGCCATGGCAATCAGGCCGAAGTGCCCGCTGGGCTTGATCATGCGGCCCACCTCGGCCCACGATCCGTCGGCGAGCGAGGGCACCAGTACCGGTTCCGTTCGGCGAAGATCGACCAGCGCGTACGCGGTGAAAAATACCAGTGAGGCAAGTTGAATTGCGGCAAGCACCGGGAACGAACTGCGTACGGCCACGGCGATTGCTATGCCGGTAATGCTGACAAAGCGCTGCGCGCTCCCAATGTAATTGCCGCGATGCAGCCGCCCCACGGCCATGTAGCTGTTGGTCAAGAGGCTGAAGAACATATTCACGCCGATCTGCAGGATCAGCAAATAGAGCGTTACTGCCGCTGCGGACGAACCCACGTGCCGCAGCTTGAGCCACGAAGCCACGGGAACGACGAAGACTGCCAAGCCCGCACCCGCAAAGACGGCCAAAAACAGCAGCAGCAGGCGGAACGCACTGGCCTGTACCGCCTTGGCACCAGGGATGTCGCCCCGGGTGTACAGGATGGTCATCTGGTTGTTGGCATACGTCTGCACACCGTAGTTCAGTGTTCCCAGGTAGTTGACGGATGCGCTCAGCGCGATCCACTCGCCGTACACCTCCACACCCGAGCCGTAGAACTTCAGGAAGAAGGGTGGCACCAGCAACTGCGTCAGCACCGTAAGGCCCTGGCCCAGAAAAGCGGTAAACAGCAGTTGCAGTATGCGCCTGAGTCTCATGCGTGGGCTTTGGGTGCTCTGCTCTCAGTCTACCGGGCGGTCACGGGTAGCACGGAATCCGCTTTCCACGATGTTTCCAGCAGGTTCATCACTTTGCCTGCCTGCAGAAAATCTTTCTGGCGATTCAATTGCAGCATGGGAACAGTACGGCACAGGATGGCGGCAGCTTTGAAGTAGCTATCCTGCTGGCCCATGGCGCTGACCAGTTCGGGCCGGTAAGCGTTGCTTTGCAACGAGGCCATGGCACGTGCCGGACCAAGGGGGGTCAGGGTGGGCTGACCGTCTTCCTGTTGCTGCAGAAAGTACACCGCACCGACCGGGTGAGCGTTGGCATCGCTGTGCGAGGGCAGCGCATAGAATTTGTTTGTTCGACCGATCACCTCTGCCCCACGTTCCGCGTGATTGAGTTGCTCCAGCGACGTTGCCCAAAGCTTCAGCATGCGGCCATCCGGGCTGACGGAAAAGGTACCGTCCGCCTCGCGGTGCAGGCTGCACACGTCGTCGTTCAGCAAGGGGTATCCCAAATCCGAAAGCATGGCAGCAAGGGTCGATTTGCCCGCGCCGGACTCTCCACAGAACAGCATGGCTTTGCCGCCAACGCTGATTGCGCTGGCGTGCAGCACAATACTGCCCCTTTGTTGCAGCAGTGTTGCGAAGCAGATACCTACCAGGTGCAGCGCCAGCAAGCCCGAGTCGCAGCCAGGCGCAACTTCGTAGAGCAATTCCTGTCCATTCCGCATCAGAAAGCGGCCGATCTCAGGCACGCGGAAGCGGAAGACTGTATCCGTGCCGTCGCCCGGCAAAGGCGTTTCGCCGGGCGGCAGTACGCCTTCGCGAATAGCAACGTCCGGCAGACCCTCGAATGCGTGAGGAATGGCAGACGTCAGATCGACATCAGACTCTACGAGCAGACCTGAGATCACATAGCGATAGGCCGGGGTTGATTCAGGATTCATGCAGGGAAGTGTTGTTCCAGAAAGAAGGCATAATCCAGTAACTGCGCCAGGTAGGGCAACGCAGCCAACGCAGGATCCGTGCCGGGGTTTGTAACGGTTTCGGGCGACGGTAGCATGCGCAGGACCTCGGCAACTTGTTCCATCCTAAACAGTGCGGCAATCAGGGGGTTTGCGGCCAACTGTTCCACGCGTTGCAGTACGCGGTCGCGCTCCTGGGTGAACTGGAACGGAACTTTTGGCAGCGAACGAAACTTGGAATGCCTCCACTGCACCAAAGGCGGCAGCACGCCTTCCATGGCTTCTCGAAACAGCCGTCGTTTCCAGCCTGCGTGGATGTGCCAGGCGGGCGGCATGCTCAGGGCAAACTCCACCACCCGCCGGTTCAGCAGGGGAAAGCGAAATGCCATGCCGTAGCGCGCGCCAATCGCGGCGAAGCGAGCCGCCCGGAAGCTCAGGTGTCCGTCGCCCAGTAGTTTTGCCTGCACCCGCGCGGGGTCTGCCTCCGTTTCGACCGGTCCAGCATCGGAAGCCAATGCCTGCAGGTCTGGAGCAAGAAAATCAGCCATCGTAAGGCCGTTCTTGTGTGCTCTCCCGGCCAAGCGTCTCACCCGATTGGTAACGTTCGGCGGCAGCAGCGGTCCCAGCACGTCGCCCAGCAACATACTCCGCAGCTGAAATCCACGTTCCCGGCGCATGCTGCGCAGCTCCCGTCCAAGCTGTGCCCAGCGGCCTCTTCGGAACGAAGCGGCAAACGCCCCTCTGCCATTGAAGGTGATGCCTTCATCTCCGCCCCAGCCCGACAGAACGACCGCTGCACCCCGGTCACTGGCGTCAGCGCATACGACGTTTTCGGGTGACCCGTCTGACAGTACCAGCGGCGTGTCAGCGTTCCAGCGATCGTGGAGCCACTCCGGTGAGAAAACGGCCTGTACCTCCTGCCACAGGATCGCGGGTTCCTGCTGAAGTACCGCCTCCACAAAGGGCCGTTCGCCTTCAATCTTTAGACCGGGCCAGGCTTCACTAAGAAACGAGTAGCCGAGCAAGTATCGCCCGCTACGCTGCAGATTTCTGGAAGCGAGCACACACAACGCGGAGGAGTCCAGTCCGCCGCTTAGGTGCGCGGCTACCGGGCCTGCCGTTCCCAGGCAAGCATTCACTGCATCCTGCAGCAGGTGCCGCAGTTGGACAGCTGCATCCTGCCGAGTACCCATGAGTGGGGCGCGCGGCTTCGGCTGCCAGTAACACTGTGCTAGCTCTCCCGCAGGCGAAAAGGCAATGGTGTGGCCCGGCCGAACGTTCCAGACACCCTCAAACAGCGTGCTTTCTGCTGCCGGAGCTCCTCGCAACTCTCGCACAAGCTGTTCACGATTAAGTACGCGTTGCAGCAATCCTGAGGCAAAAATGCCTGCCGGGAACGATGCAAATACCACATGGCTGCCCGCCTGGTAGGAGTAGCAGACTGGACGTATGCCGAGGGCGTCCCGTGTCAATGTAAGAGTCTGCAAAGCAGTGTTCCACTGGCCCACCGCGTAGTCACCATGCAGGTCTGCCGCTGCGTTCTGCATGGGTAAACCTGCAATGACTGTGGCGTCCGCGATTTCTGAGTTTGGATCGCTTTGGCCGATACTGCCACGGGTATCGAGCCTGGCATCCGCAACCGTAACCACCCCGTTGATGGCCTGAAAGGCACCCAGCGACTCACCAAAGGTCAGCAGTCCGAAGCCGACAGGCCCATCGCTCCAAAGGCTGATCATCCCCGGCCTGAGCGGAGACTGCATCGCTTCGCACATTTGGCGTAGCAGATCGTGTGAGACAGAGCTGCCCTGCATATTCCACAGGCCACAGATAAGCCTCATGCGGTACGCTCAAATTCGTCGGCCGCGACCTTTCCAAGTGGCGAGCGCCCGAGCGGGCCGAAATCCATCTGCTGGCCCATGGTTCCCCAGCCGGAGTTTGCCTCCAGCAGCACCGGCCCGTTCGGTGTTACCACCACATCCCAGCCCAGCGAGGCGAACGCCGCAAACGCTACACGGTGCGCATGTAATACGAGTTCGCGGCTCTTCTGCCAGCACGGCAGGACGCTGCCGATGAGCCGCCGCCCGGTATCAGGATGCGTGCTGCCTGCATGGCCGCCTGCCACGGAAACCTTGCAAATGGTGCCGCTGCCCAGGTCTGGCACGCAGCCCAGCGCACCTCCGGTTGAATCCGCCTTGCCTTGGGGCAGAGCTACGCTGGAACCGATCAGGGTGGTAGTTCCCTCACGGTCCAGCACCGTAACCATGCGCAAAACGACCGCGGCTCCACTGGTCAGACCCTTCATTTCAGGGTGGTTCGGCAATGGCTGCTGCACAATGCAGTCCGATGCGGACAGTGCCGCGACCCATTCTGCTACTGGCAAAACCTCGCCGCCTGATCGCAAGCTGCCGTCACACTCCCGATGCCAAAGTCGACAGCCTTGGCCGCCGCTGCCGGTTGTCGGCTTTGTCCAGAGGTCGCTTGCCGGCAGGTTTTCGGGTGCGGGACCGCTCAAGAGCCGACCGCCGCGAAACTCAGCCACGACCGCGGCGTGCGGCAGGCCGGCATCCTGGCAAATGGCTGCGAAACGGGCTTTGTCCTGCACATCGCGGTTGTCCGCGCCGCGGCGTCGGTTCAGCCACTGCAGGGCAGGCTGGTCCATCCAGTACAGGTAGTCTCCGGAAGTGGTGCGCACGGCCGGGTCGGCAAAGCCGAACATCAGGTACTCCACGGGAGGTATGTTGCGGAACAGCGCGGCAACGTACATGGCGGGGAAGTCGGCCCACCGGGCAGGCACGCCGAAACTCGGCAGGTGCCGGATGGCACTCCCGATGGCTCCAATGGCTACGAATGGATAGAGAAAAGTACGCAAAACAGCAATTGTTGCAAGTTTGAAGGGGCTTGCTGCGCGGTACTTTTCGGCGAAATTCTGCTCTCGGAGCCGTTCCAGGGGCGTCCTGGAAGCCGCCAGAGTATGCGGGAATCCGCGCAGAATATGTGCGAACAGGTGTCGCAGAGTGGCCACCACGTCACTTTCTACCAACTTGCTTTGTCGGCGTGGCAATCGGCCTTTGCGCGACGTGAAAATTTTACGCTGCCTGCAAAAAAGACATACACAATAGTTTTCCCGAAACGGTACTCTGTGTTCGCAGAAAATCCTTCTTCCCGGAGTGGCTGAACATGAACATAAAAAAGACCTGGACTGTTCCCAAGATAACGGCTGTCGAGCAGATGAATGCAGCGCAGGTAGCAGGCTATCCCATGGGCCTGCCGAAGACATCCAGCCTTCAGACAGAAGGCGTCTACCAGGGCGGCAACAGCTAGCGAAGATACCTCATCACTGCCCACTTTGGCCTACATTCGGCACGCCGGAATGCGTAATGATGTTCCAACTCGTCTGTGGCGCTTCCACGCGCAACTGTTTTGGTGTATTCCTATTCCTATGAGGTAGCAAATACTTCATCTGGAGCTACAAGGACATGAACAACAGCAAGAAGAATTGGACCCTGCCCGAGATCACGGCCGTAGAGCAGATGAGCGCAGCTCAGGTTGCAGGCTACCCCATGGGACTACCGAAGACGTCACGCCTGGATTCAGAGGGCATCTATCAGGGCGGCAACAGCTAGTTACCTTTTAACTCATTTTTTCGGATACGCCAGGCTAAGGTCTGGCGTTTACTTTTGCCCGACCTGCACGGTGCATCCAATTACAGTCAGACGAGTCTAAAATGTATGCTAGTCTGTTTGCTGGTGGAGAAGTGCGCCTTTGTGGTCCGGTCCTGATACGGCCGATAACCTTGCGCCAGCGGTCTTTGTTACCGCGCCCAATGCTTTCTCCTCCCATACACAATCTGCATCCATACAGGGAACCGTGTTTACGCCCGCAGTTCGGCGTCGCCCCGTGTGCACATTTCTAAGATTCAGGGAGCCGGACCGTGGCCGAAGAGATTGATAAATACGAAGAAGATGTAGACCGGATAATCGATACCGGCAAGGAAAAGGGTTACCTCACGTATGGAGAGGTCAACGACCTGATCCCTGAGGGAATTACCTCTGCCGACGATCTGGACGATCTGCTGACCACCATTAACACTCAGGGCATTGACGTTCTGAGCGGCGACGACAAGTTTGAAAGCCGTGATAAGTACAGCGAAGAATCCGATGAAAGCGAAGATGTCGAGCTTGACCTGACGCCGGGTCAGCTTGAAAAGACAAATGATCCTGTACGCATGTACCTGCGCGAGATGGGTACCGTGCCGCTGCTGACACGCGAGGGCGAAGTCGAAATCGCCAAGCGCATCGAGCGCGGGCAGTTGCGCGTGATGAAAGCGATCTCGCGCTCGTCCATTGTGATTCGCGAGATCATGGCGCTGGGCGAAGACCTGAAGCGCGGCGTCCGCAACGTCAAGGAAGTCGTCACCTTTGACGAGGAGGAGCTTACCGAAGAGGTTGTCGCCTCTCGCGTAAAGGCAACCGTTAAGCGCATCGACGCATTGACCAAGCACCACTCCGCGGCGCTTGACGCGGAAGAAAAGCTTGCGGAAGGCAAGGTCAAGACCCAGAAAGAGCAGCGCAAACTGCGCTGGTCAGCAGGCCGTGAGCGCGTCAAGGTCACCCGCATTGTCCGCGAACTGAAATACACCAATGGCGAAAAGAAGCGGCTGCTGGACAAGGTCAACAAGACCGTAGATGGCATGCGCACGCTCGAACGGCAAATCAAGTCTCTGGATACGAAGTTCGACGCCTCAAAGTCCGAGGAACTCAAGAAGGAGTACCGCCGACAGCAGAAGAACTGCCGCACCGATCTGGAGCGCCTGGAAGGTGAAGCCGGCCTGACCGTCGACATCCTGAAGCGCACCCAGCGCGAAATGGTGCAGGGCGACATGGACGCGGAACGCGCCAAGCGCGAACTGATTGAAGCGAACCTGCGCCTGGTCGTCTCCATCGCCAAGAAATACACCAATCGCGGTCTGCAATTTCTCGACCTGATCCAGGAGGGCAACATCGGCCTGATGAAGGCAGTGGACAAGTTTGAGTACCGTCGCGGTTACAAGTTCTCGACCTACGCCACTTGGTGGATCCGGCAGGCAATTACCCGCGCTATTGCCGACCAGGCTCGCACGATCCGCATCCCGGTACACATGATCGAAACGATCAACAAGCTCATCCGTACCAGCCGTCAGCTGGTGCAGGAGCTTGGCCGCGAAGCTTCGTCGGAAGAGATCGCCAAGCGGATGGATATTCCGGTCGCGAAGGTGCGCAAGGTCTTAAAGATTGCACAGGAGCCGATCTCTCTTGAGACACCCATCGGTGAAGAGGAAGATTCGCATCTTGGCGATTTCATTGAAGACCGCATGGCAGTCTCGCCGTCGGACGCCGTGATCAGCGTCAACTTGAAGGAGTACACCAGCCAGGTGTTGCGCACCCTGACGCCGCGTGAAGAGCGAGTCATCAAAATGCGTTTTGGCCTGGAGGACGGGTCGGAGCACACGCTGGAAGAGGTAGGCCAGAGCTTCCAGGTGACGCGCGAACGAATCCGGCAGATCGAGGCCAAAGCCCTCCGCAAGCTGCGTCACCCCAGCCGCAGCCGCAAGCTGAAGGCGTTCGTCGACGGCGTTAAGGAGTACTAGTAACGGCAAGCAAGAAGGCCGCGCGCAAGCGCGGCCTTTTTGCTTGCCGTTATGAATATGCAAGTGGGGCCTTGGGGCAACCGGACTAGATTTTACGATTCTCGCGGTAGGCGTTTGCCTCGCAATTGCGGCGGCATCGCAGTCGCGCTGGAAAGCTCCGAAAGTGCTTTCACCTCTACTCGTGTTGGGTCAGCGCAGTTACGAGATTTACCTGACGCACATGTTCGCTGTTCTGGCACTGTTTACCGCGTTTGTGCATTGGGGGAAGCCGCTGTGGGGTCTTCCATTGCTCTTCATGCTAGCCATCGTTGGAGCCGGAGTTATGGGATGGGTTGTGGCAGTTCTATATGCCGAGCCAATGAACCTCTCGATTCGACGGCGTTACGGCCTGGGCGCAAGTTCCGTCGGAACCGCACACTCTTATGTGGATTTGCCGCACCGTGCTCCATGAGTCTCCATCAATCGTATTCTGAGATTCCGGCGTCGTTTGCTCGCAGCAAAGGACAGAACGGTGGCCGCATGCTTACGTGCGGAACCGCAGCACCCGTTTGCCCGTAAAAGGGAGCATGGACAGAACGCTTTGTTTGTTCGCAAGCCTGCTGCTCGTTGTCCCTGTTTTGCAGCTCCCGGCTCAAGCAGGTTCGCAGGGCCAGGTCCAATCAACTCCACAGGCATCACTGCGATTTGAAATCGTCTCCATTCGCCCACACCGTTCCACTGGAGACGATCCCTCCAGCCGCGAAATGCTCCCGGGAGGCCGCTTCGTTGCGACGGCAACCACAGTGCGAACGCTTATTCGCATTGCGTCGCTGAGCGACGATGAGCATATTTCAGGCGCGCCCGGCTGGATCGGCGCTGACATGTTCGACATTGACGCAATTACTGTCGACCACGCTGAAGTCACTACGCCGGAGCAGTTCCAGAGCGTCATTCGTTCTCTTCTGGAAGATCGTTTTCAGTTCAAGTTCCATCGCGAGCAGAAGGAGGGGCCCATTTACAGGCTGGAACTCAACAAACCTGGCAAGCCTGGGCCCGGCCTGAAACCAAGCGCGCCCGGCTCCAAGCCGAACATGAGCACCAACCATAACGGCGCGAAAACCGTGCTGAAAGTGTCCAACATGACCATGGTAGATGGTGCCGCGACGCTTCGCCGGCAGACAGGTCGGCCGGTCGAGGATCACACTGGCCTGCAGGGGACTTTCGATTTTGCGATCGAGTGGTCTCCCGGTGAAACGTCCGAGTCAATCCTTCCATCGCTCTTCGGTGTGTTGCAGGAACAGCTCGGCCTCAAGCTGCGGCCAGCCAGGGGCACCGTCGAAACGGTGGTCATCGATCGGATCGTACAGCCCTCCGCAAACTAAATCTCTGAGCCCATCCGCAGCAATGGAGCCGCCGCCAGGCTGCAAATCTTTGTCAATGGCGTAAAGAAAAGCCGAGCAGAGAATGGGCCGTTGACGCGTCCCGTTTTTTATTGTCGTCAAAGGCTTGACGGAAGCAACACAGTATCCGGATACTGCCGCAATGCCGCCCAGGACTCCAGCGCCGCATCTGAGCTTTGCCAACTTTCTGCCGGAGCAGGAACATGCCGCGTTGCTGAACTGGACACTGGTGAACCAGTCGCGCTTTGAAGCATCGGGGGTGGGCGCGCTTGGTGAGGTAAATACAGCCGTCCGCAAATCCCAAACGCTGCAAGACCTTGGTCCGTTGCGCACGGCTTTTGAGCGTGAGGTACGCGCGCAGTACAAGGCCTGGATCCGCGAACTCAGGGTGTCTGCCTTCGAGCTTTCCACGGTGGAGTTGCAGCTTGCCGCGCACAACGACGGCGCGCACTTCGCCAGGCACATCGACACACAGGTGCATGCCAGCAGCGGTACAACGGTTCGTGCACTTAGCGCCGTGTACTACTTTTACCGGGAGCCGAAAGCTTTTTCCGGCGGCGAACTGCTCCTGTTCCCGTTTGTTTCCAAGCCGGACGAAACCGTCTGTACAAGCGTGAAACCCCAACAAAACACCATGATCATTTTTCCAGCCTGGGCCACGCATGAGGTTGCGACGGTGCATTGCACCTCGCGGGACTTTGCCGATTCCAGATTTGCTGTGAACTGCTGGCTGCACATGCAGCGTTGAGCCCCACAGCCGTTTACACTTCAAAAATCCATGATGAAGCTCCTGCCCTGCATACTCGCCCTTGTTGCCAGCTTTCCCGCGCCTGCCCAAAAGCATCTGGCAGCCACCGACGCGCAGACGGGCGGGAACACTACCGGTTACACCTCGGCCAACACCGCGGGTTGCCAGGTGTGGGTGCCGTTGCAACTGCATGCGCCGGACTACGTGCCCCGGTACACGGGTGCCTGCAAAGATGGCAAGGCAAACGGCAAGGGTAGCCTGCAATGGCTGTACGCCTACGCGGAGATGAAGCCGAAGACAACCTGGCAGGGCTTTTTTCAGGACGGTGTCTACGTTGGCGACAATGCACTGAGCCATTCCATTGAGCCGCAGCCGCGTTCTAATGACTACTGGGTTCGTATGGGGACTATCGGAGCAGGTGATGTGGTCCTTGTCGCACAGAATGACAATGACGGTCGCCTGGACCTGTGTGCGCCATCGCTGGTTGCGCTGTCACTGAACAGCCGCACATCACCCACGGACGACATTGCCGTAAAGCAGGCCATCAAGGATGCGGCGACGCGCGTGCAGGTGGCGTGCGCACAACCAAAGCACAACGGCACACAGGTCAATGTCTATACAGAGGCCTACCGGCTAGGCGCAAATAACCGGCGTCCCCAGCCGGTGGCTGATGCCAACATGAACTGGTCAGACGGCTCAATATCCGGTTACAGCAACCGTGCGGCGAACGAGGCAAAGGGCCGTGAAATGACAAACACGCGAAATACAAAGGCCGCAGCTTCCCGTGCGCGGTTTGACGAGTTCACGCGCCGTAACGGCATCACCTACTGGGTAACGGTGGCTCAGCTTGATAAGAATCCCTTTAAGTACGAAGGCAAAACTGTGGGCTTGATCGTTCAGCTGGATCGCATGCTCACGGCGAACACCGCGATCATCGAAGGCGGCATGGAGGATGACGGCGGCTCTGCCCAGTTGCATGGCATCACCCCGGACTTTCCAAGTGACAACAAGTCAGTGTTGCTGGCAGCGAGGGTTGGACGGCGCGAGGCTCCGGCGGACAACTCATCCGGCAGCCTGACGTACACTTCGCTGAATCGGGTCGCGCAGGAAACGTGCACCCGGAGCGGCTGTTACGACTGGCTGGAGTGGACGGGACGTGACAGCAGCATTGACTGGGGGCAGCCCTATGCGCCTGGCCGTTAGCCGCAGACGCGCACCGGTGGCGTAAGCTGCTGAGGTAGCTTCAAGCAACAGGAGTTCCTGCCATGTCCATGACACGACGCACCTTTGTCCAGAGCGGCGCAGCTGCCGCAGTTGTCCTTGCCGGCGCACGTAGCCTGAGTGCCAACCCATTAGGCCTGCCCATCGGCTGCCAGACGTATCCCGTGCGCAAGACGATCAACAGTGATTTCGCGGGCACCATGAAAGGGCTGGCAGCGGCAGGGTTCACCCAGATTGAGCTTTGTTCGCCCTATGGCTACACGGACTTCTCCGGGTTGCAGCAGTACAAACCAGCGGAACTGCGGAAGATGATCAATGACTTCGGCCTGCAGTGCATTTCCTCGCACTGGGGCGCGAAAGAGCTGTTTGAAAAGGCCGACGAAAGCATTGCCTATGCCAAGGCGTTCGGCATGACCCAGATGGCGATTGCGGCGCTGGGCTCGTCAAAAGCCGGGGCCACCGGGACGGAGGACGATGTAAAGCGTGCCGTGGAACCGTTCAACGCATTTGCGGTGAAGGCCCATGCCGCGGGCATTACGGCGTTGCTGCACAATGAGGGGTTTGTCTCCGCCTACATCAACGGCAAGCCCGTGTACGACATGATGATTGCCCAGCTCGACCCGAGCGTGAAGCTGCAGTTTCAGGTGTCTACACTGCAGCAGGGCTATGATCCGCTCGTGTACTTCAAGAAGTATCCTGGGCGCTTCCTGTCGATGCACTGCCAGGACTGGGTCAAGGACCCCGCGACCAAGTCAGGGTTCCGCCAGGTGCCATTGGGCAAGGGCGTAGTGGACTGGAAGTCCGTTTTCGCCGCGGCCGGCAAGGCAGGCGTAAAGAACTACTTTGTTGAACTGGAAGAGGATCCGGCGCTGATGCCGCCCAGCGTGCCCTACCTGAAGAGCCTGAAAGTTTGAGCCCGTGGCGTCACACTTCTTTGACATTCTAGCGTTGGCTGGAACTCTGCCGGATGCTTCCGACACCATGCTGCGTGACCTGCGGCTGACGGACACGGCAGCGGCCAGTTGCCGAATCTTTCGTGTGTACCGGCCCGCGCCGCTGCACTTTCACACCTCGTGTGATGAGTACCTGTACGTTCTGCAGGGGCGCGGTGTGATCACCGTCGAGGGTGAGTCGAGGACGATCGGGCCCGGCGAACTGGTGCACTTCCGCCGCAACGCCGTGCATGGCACGCCGGAGATTCATGAACATCCGTTTGTCTTTCTGGCAATCGACACGCCGCGAAGACCACCGGATGACGTTCATTTCGTAGACCCTGCGGATGGCACGGCGGAGACTTTCATTCAAACGGAAGGTTCCTGAAAGTTCCAGGAACAAAGCGGCGCGTTCGCGCGTACTTACAGACGAGGATAGAACCATGCGCATTGCTCTAGCCGTTTCCCTGTCAGTCGTAGCCTGCACGCCCCTGTTTGCACAGTCCAGCCTGGACAAGACGTATAACGTTGCCGGCAGGCCCGCGCTGCAGGTTGAAGTGGATGATGCCGGGGTGCGTGTGCACAGCTGCGGCGGCTGCCGTTCCGTTCGCATCCACGTGGACGGAAGGGGCGGTGATCTCTCGCAGTGGCGTGTCACGGAGATGCAGGGCGGCAATGGAATACGTTTCGCCATCAAGCATCGCGAGGACCGCTCGTTTTTGGGCTGGCACGGCCGCTCCCCCGAGGTCACGGTAGAGACGCCGGCAGAGACAGACCTGAACGTGCGTTCCGGCGATGGCGGTCTGGCTGTGGCCGGTCTGCGCGGGTCCATCGACCTGAAGACCGGCGACGGTGGTGTCTCGACCGAGGACACCGCCGGTTCCCTGCGCATCAGCACCGGCGACGGCTCCGTGCAGGTGCATCGCGCCGAAGGCACCCTCAACGCCGGCACTGGCGACGGATCCATGCAGATGGAGGGCCGCTTCACGCAGTTGGAGGCGCATACAGGTGATGGGAGCATCCACCTGTCCCTGCTGCCAGGGACGAACCTGCAGAGCAGTTCTCGGATAACAACGGGGGATGGCTCCATGTCGATCACTCTGCCACGCGATCTGCGGGCGGACGTGCAGGCCAGCACCGGTGACGGCAGCATCGCGAACAGCCTCCCCTTGCAGAACTCTGGCAGTAACGATCGCCACAACGTGCACGGCCTGATGAACGGCGGCGGACCGGCGCTGCGGCTCCACTCCGGTGACGGCAGCATCTCGCTGAGTGCGCGGTAGGCAGTGAACTTGCCAGACGCATTCTTCCAGGTTCCTCTGGAAGGCAGGCGGCGTCTTATGAACCGTGGTTCCTTCATGCAGAGCGTACTGTTTCCTGATGCAGTTGCGGAAGCCGCGGCGTCTCCACTGCTGTTCCACGATCTTGCTGACATTCAGAATCGATTGATCGCGTGGACCGGCGTGCCGCCTCCGCGCGAGGTGTGGGACCCACTGACGCACCTGATCTACTCCCTGTGCTCGTCACGCACGAAGGACCCGGAGAGCATCGCCACTCTGCGGATGTTGCGGGAGCGGTATTATGGCTGGCCCCCCGGCCCAAACTCCTGGGACGAAGTGCGCTGGGAAAAGCTGCGCGACGCGCCCGTCGCGGAGATAGAGGACACGCTGCGGCTGGTGACCTTTCCTGAGCGCAAGGCGCCGCAGTTAAAGCAGACATTGCAGCGCATCACCGAACGCACCGGCGGGCTGTCGCTGCAGTTTCTGGCGCGCTACCGCACCGAGAAGATTCGCGCCTGGGTGGAAGAACTGCCCGGCGCAGGCGTCAAGGCCAGCGCTGCGGTGGTGAACTTTTCGTCGCTGCGCCGCGCGGCCATTGCCATTGACGGGCACCACCAGCGCATCGCGATCCGGCTGGGCATTGTGCCGGACAAGGCGACCTCGCGACAGGTAGAAGAGGCGTTGATGCCGCTGGTTCCCGCAGGCTGGACGCCCGTCACCATGGACGAGCACCACACGCTGGTCAAACGGCTGGGCCAGCAAATCTGCACGCTGCGCGAACCGCAGTGCCGCAGATGCCCTCTGCACAGCATCTGCGTCACAGGTCAGCGCGACGCTCCGGGATTGATCGGAACCCCACCGGAAAGCTCGACATCGGCAAAGCGCACGACCACGGATTAATTCAGGAAAGATGGGTTAGCTGAGAGCGAGTGTTACTTCCTACGTTGCAGACTTCCCGTTACTGCATTGACTTAAGCAGAAGCAGAGTACTGCTCGTGTTGCGTCTGAGGTACTCTTTGAAGGTGGCTAGGGTAACCATAAGGCGAAGCCGAATCATCGGTTGGCTGCTTTGTATGGTTGTGACGGCATTCGCGCTGTTTCCTGTGCAATGTCCTGCCTGTGACAGTATCTCGTTTACCCGGCAAGTCGTGGCCTCCAAGCACACCGCTGTAGCTACCCAGCTTTCGACCGTGGACACTTGCGACGGCGCTTGCTCCTGCTGCCTGCTGCAGGTTCTGCCGCTTGAGTTGCAGGCCGAAATCGCCCAAGAAAACGTCTCCGAGAAGCTCCTCGCCGAGCCTCCACATTCTGAACTGAGCCGGTACTCCAGCATTTTCCGACCGCCCCGCATTTCCCAGCATTTCTGAGTGATCTGCCGTGCTGTCAGCACGGAAGGACCCACCACGAATCTGGAGAATGTATGCGTATCCTCGCGTTTACCTGCGCGGCAGCACTCGCTTGTGCTCCGTTGCATACCCGACTTTACGGTCAAACGACAACCCCCACAACCCCGCAGCCAAAGCAGCCAAAGCCGGAAACTGTCCAACAGCAAGTCACCGTATACGCGACCCGCACAGAGGGTCGCTTGGAGGATCAGCCTACTCGTATTGAATTATTAGACCAGGATGAGGCCGATGAGAAAACGATGATGACGCCGGGCAACATCGTCATGATGTTGAACGAGACCAGCGGCATCCGCGTCCAGAACACCTCTCCTTCGCTTGGCTCTTCCACCGTTCGCATTCAGGGCATGAAGGGCCGGTACACTCGCTTCCTTGCGGATGGACTGCCGCTCTTCGGCCAGCAGGGGGCGGGGCTTGGTCTCCTGCAGATACCGCCTGTTGATCTGGGCCGCGTCGAGATCATTAAGGGTGTTGCGTCAGCTTTATACGGAGCTGGCGCGATGGGCGGCGTTGTTAACCTGACCACGCGGCGTCCAGGCGACAAACCCGCGCACGACTTCATCGTGAACCAGACCACGTTGGGCGGTACCGATGTTTCCGGTTATCTGGACGGCAAGCTGTCAACCCACACGAGCGGTTCCTTGCTTGGCATGGGCGACTGGCAGATCGCTCGCGACCTCAACGATGACAACTGGGCCGATCTTGCCGGGTACGATCGCGGCGTTGTCCGTCCGCGCCTTTTCTGGGACAACGGCAAAGGCAACAGTGGCCTTCTGACGAGCGGCTTTACCTACGAGGACCGTACTGGCGGCACACTGCCGGGGCGCGGCCTGCCTGCAACCGGTCTGCCGTACATCGAGTCGTTGCACAGTGTCCGAGAGGACATCGGTGTCTCTTCCCAGATGCTTGCGGCGGGTAAGTATGTCGTCACACTGCGCGGTTCTTACTCCAGCCAGCAGCACCGTCATCTGTTTGGAGATGACCTTGAGCGCGACCGTCACGAGCTGCTGTTCGCCGAGGCTTCAATACGCGGCGCACACGGCGGGCAGTCATGGGTTTTAGGAGGAGCCTACGAGCGCGATGCATACCGGCCAAAAGACGTGCCGGTCTACCGTTACACCTATCGCAATCCCGGCATCTTCGCGCAAGACGACATCCAGGCTGCCCACTGGCTGACCTTCTCTGTCGGAGCACGAGCAGACTTCCATAGTCAGTACGGCGTACTGTTCAGCCCGCGCTTTGCTGCCCTGATGCGGGGTCATGGCTGGACCAGTCGACTTTCGCTGGGACAAGGCTTCTCAACGCCAAGTGCATTGACGGAGGACACGGAAGCAGCCGGGTTGCGGAAGCTCGCCGTTGCCCAACCGCTTTTCGTGGAACGTGGACGCGGGCTAACCTTCGATCTCACCCGCAGTTGGTCCTCCTGGACCGCAACCAGTACGCTCTTCACGTCCAACGTGCGGCACCCCCTCTACACCGAACAGCAAAGTGCGTACATGCTCCGCAATCTGTTCGATCCCACCGAGAACATCGGTGTCGAGAACGTTGCTACCTGGCGAAGAGGCGAGTTCTCGACGGTCGCTTCCTACACCTTCACGCAGGCACGCGAAAAGCCGGGAGCAGTCCGGCAGGATGTGGAACTGACGCCCCGGCACGCCGCCGGTCTGGTCGGCACATGGGAGCGGGAGCATGTTGCCCGCATCGGCCTGGAGGCGTACTACACAGGCACGCAACGGCTCGATGACAATCCTTACCGCACGCAGTCGGAGCCGTATGTTCTCTTCGGCTTTCTAGTAGAGAAGAAGTTTGGCAGATTCAAAGCGTATGTGAACGCGGAAGACCTTGGAAACGTGCGTCAAACAAAGTACGATCCGCTGCTGCGCCCAACGCGGGGACCGGACGGGCGCTGGACGACGGATGCCTGGGCTCCGCTTGATGGGCGGGTCTTCAATGGAGGTCTTCGAGCCAGCTTCTAAATGCAGCCTGGTAGGTCCTGAAACGCGTTCCCGTCACCCGAGCTATCCAAAACTTCGGTCCTCGCAGGTGCACCTCATTTACACTGCAAACGCGGGCTAGACGCGTTCGTAATGCAGCACGATCTCCTGCTCACTTGCAACGGGCAAGCCATTCTTCGTTGCTGGCAGGAAGCTCCAGTTGCGTACCGTCGCCATGACCTGTTGATCGATACTGTCGCTCAGGCTTTGGACCACCGTTAACTCTGAAATTGAGCCATGCGCGTCGATGACCGCGTTCAGGATTACGTTGCCACCCTGTCCGTGGGGCAGCGTGCTCAAGTCGGGTTGCGGCCTTGGAAACACCTTGAGAGCAGCAATAGTCATGTTGCCGTCGCCCAGTCCACTCAGTCCGGACGCCCCGCTGCCCTGTTCTGCCACGGGTTTCGACTCGGCCGAGGCAGGAGCCTGTGCGGCTTTCCCTTTGGGAACGTCCCTCGTCACGGGTGGAACCTGCTTTACTACCGTGCTCTGAGCATCGTTGGGTGCAGCGCCCGTAGTGTAGGTCAGCAGAACATGCTTTCCCTCCGCCGACCCAGGATTGTGCACTGGAACCACCCGCGGGGCCTTCGCTGCCCCTTGAACCAGCAAGAAGACGGCTGACACGTGCAGCAAGGCGGAAACGATCGCACCACGACCGTCTCCTCGTCCTGCTCCTGCAGCCTCTGCGAACTGAGGCAGAGTCATCATGCCAGAAGTCTACCCTCATAACGAGCTTGTCTATTGCGAATGATGGGATTATGGGGACAAAGCCAGGATCTTAGAGATTGAAAGGCGAACGGCGGCCCCTTGATGTGACGGCAGCCGGGTTGAAGGAAGCCCTCGTGCGCGAATGGTTAGGCGGGTTTCATAATGATTTTTGTTTTAGGAAACAGTCTCTCTGCGACTGTGCATATAGCTGCGGCCGTCAAGGACTGACGTGAAGCACTGATACATAAGAGTCGCATTGTAGAAAGTACCCAAAATGATACTGGCGTCCACAAGCTCACTCGTTGCCCTATGGCAAGTAGATCCTCGGACATCTATCCGCTAGGTTGCACACCATGCCCTCTTCTCAAAGCACTCTTTCCGTGCGCTTTCATGGACTAGACACTCTGCGCTCTTTAGCTATTTTGGTGGTCATGCTTTACCACCTTAGAATCCAAGGGCTGCTGCCGCCGTTAATGGAACCAGTCGCCAAGATCGGATGGGTGGGAGTTGATCTTTTTTTTGTCTTAAGCGGGTTTCTTATTGGCTCTCAGCTTTTCAAGTCGTACCTGGTTGACGGAGCGCTCTCACTTAAGGATTTCTACACACGTCGCGCATACCGTATCTTGCCCGCGTTCTTTGTCGTTTTGCTTCTCTATGTAGCCGTGCCGCTATGGCGCGAAGCGCCTGGACCGTACGCTGGCTGGCAGTACGCAAGCTTTACCTGGAATCTCCTGCTCCTTGGGTATCCTAAGAGCCGGGCGCTCTCCCACGTTTGGTCGCTTTGCGTCGAAGAGCACTTTTATTTCATGTTTCCAATTCTGCTTCTTCTCCTGATGCGAAAGCCCTCTGTGTGGAAGACCGCTCTTTCACTCTTATCGGTTATTTTGGGCGGAGTTGCGCTACGTGCATGGTTACTTCATTCCGTCGTTCGGCCAGCGGACGAGCGGCAAGGCCTCATGATGATGAAGTACATCTACTACCCGACCTACTCGCGCCTTGATGGGCTCGTGGTGGGGGTAAGCCTCGCAGTAGTTCGCAGTTTCAGGTGCCATTGGTGGTCTCGCTTCATAAGGCATGGAAAGCTTTTGACGCTTTTTGGCTTTGCCTGTGTACTAGGAGGACTTTGGTTCTGTGGCTTCGATTATCCTGCTCCAGATCAGCCTCTCAGCATCCTCTTTGCATTCCCAGCGCTTGCATGCGGATTCGGCCTGCTTGTTGCGTCAGCAGTTTCCGAAAACGGCTTTCTGACGACGCGAGTCCCTGGGGCAGGGACTGTTGCAGCATTGGCCTTCAGCCTATACCTGACACACAAGTCGGTCGTTCATGCTGTGCATCTCCTCCTGCCTGCGCTCACAGCCCGAGCTGGCTTGATATCGTTCAGCATTTATGCTGCCGCCTGTCTGGGTGTCGCATCCCTTCTCTACTTGGGAATCGAACGTCCGTTCATCGCCCTGCGTGTGCGACGAAGCTCTAGGCATGTGGCCTCTCAGACTGAACGCGCAATACGCTTAGATCCGGCAATCTAATTCGATTGGGCCGAAGCTGCGTCAGTATCGAGAACGCCTTTTTTCACCAACAACTGAGTTCAACCAAGTGACTTTATTTCATACCTCTTGTGATGCTTGCGTTTAGGTGGTTTGGGGAGTTTGATAAAGATTCTCGTTTAGGAGACAATCTTACTGCGGCCACTCGCGGTGCGTGCTGTTTGCCCGCCCACCGCTTGCAAAGTCATCCCGACCCAACCTTGCAGCCGCACAGAGGAGCAACATCATGGAACCAGTCAAGGAAGTTCATCCAGACCATCAATTCAGTCACGGCGTAGGCGAGCCGACCGGAGCGCCGCACCTGGAGCAGGACGCGCCCAGGGCAGCCAAGTGCCCCTTCCTGGGGAACGCGCGGACCACGACCATGGCCGGTTCCAAAACCAACGCGGACTGGTGGCCCAATCAGCTCAACCTCAAAGTGCTGAATCAGAATTCGCCGTTGAACTCGCCCTTTCACAAGGCGGTGAAGCAGGAGTTCAACTATGCGGAAGCCTTTAAGACGCTCGACCTGCAGGCTGTGATTGCAGATCTCAACAGGCTGATGACCGATTCGCAGTCCTGGTGGCCGGCGGACTACGGTCATTACGGCCCATTCTTTGTCCGCATGGCCTGGCACAGCTCCGGCACCTACCGCATCACGGACGGACGTGGCGGTTCGGGCAGTGGTGCGCAGCGCTTTGCGCCGCTCGATAGCTGGCCGGACAACGCAAACCTCGACAAGGCACGCCGCCTGCTGTGGCCTATCAAGCAGAAGTATGGGCAGAAAATCTCCTGGGCTGACTTGATCGTGCTGACCGGCAACGTCGCGCTGGAGTCCATGGGCTTCAAGACGTTTGGCTTCTCCGGCGGTCGTGAAGATGTGTGGGAGCCGGAAGAAGATATCTACTGGGGACCGGAAGGCAAGTGGCTGGACGACCAGCGCTACACGGGCGACCGCGAACTGGAAGTGCCGCTCGGCGCCGTGCAGATGGGACTTGTCTATGTAAACCCGGAAGGCCCTAACAGCAATCCCGACCCCAGGCTTTCCGCGCGCGACATTCGCCAGACGTTCGGTCGCATGGCCATGAACGACATGGAAACCGTTGCCCTGATTGCCGGTGGACACACCTTCGGCAAGGCACACGGCGCGGCTAACCCTGGTGACTACCTGGGTACGGAGCCCGAAGGCGCGGACCTGGAAGAGCAGGGCTTTGGCTGGAACAACACCTTCGGCAGCGGCCACGGCAACCAGACCATTACCAGCGGTCTTGAGGGTGCGTGGACGGCTTTCCCGACCCGCTGGGACAACGGCTATTTTGACAACCTGTTCGGCTATGAGTGGGAGTTGACCAAGAGCCCCGCCGGTGCACACCAGTGGAAACCAAAGAACGGCGGCGGCGAAGGCAAGGTGCCGGACTCGCAGGACCCGAACAAGCGCCACGCACCCATGATGTTCACGACCGATATGGCCATGATCATGGACCCGGCATACGAAAAGATTTCGCGCCAGTACCACGAGCACCCGGAGGAGTTCGCCGACAACTTTGCCCGCGCCTGGTTCAAGCTGACGCACCGCGACCTTGGTCCGGTCTCCCGCTACGTCGGGCCGCTGGTGCCGAAGGAAGTGCTGCTCTGGCAGGATCCGCTGCCGGAGGCAAACTACGAGCAGGTTTCGGACGTGGATACTGAAGAGCTTAAGGGCAGGATCCTTGCCTCAGGCCTGACGATCCCGCAGCTCGTTACGACGGCCTGGGCGTCTGCCTCCAGTTTCCGCGAGAGCGACAAGCGCGGCGGTGCCAATGGTGCTCGTGTTCGCCTGGAGCCGCAGAAGTATTGGGAGGTCAACCAGCCCGGGGAACTGATTAAGGTTCTTGAGGCGCTTGAGGCTATCCAGAAGGACTTCAACAATCGGGAGGACGGCAAGAAGGTCTCGCTCGCCGACCTGATTGTGTTGGGTGGCTCGGTTGCGGTGGGAGAGGCTGCAAAGAGGGCTGGGCACGACATAAAGGTTCCCTTCACGCCGGGACGCGTGGATGCCTCGCAGGAACAGACGGAGGTCGAGTCGTTCGAGGCGCTGGAGCCGATGCTGGATGGCTTCCGCAACTACTGCCGTGACGGCCACGAAGACGTGGTCGCCGAGATGCTGCTGGACCGCGCCAACCTGCTGGACCTGACTGCGCCCGAGATGACCGTGCTCGTCGGCGGCATGCGGGTGCTGAACACCAACTTCGGCCACACCGCGCACGGCGTATTCACCACGCAGCCTGAGACGCTGACCAACGACTTCTTCGTCAACCTGCTCGACATGAGC
>CAXTFT010000012.1:30115-38212 GCA_964243585.1 uncultured Terriglobus sp. | reverse complement strand
GACGTCCATGATGACGCCGCCCTTCAGCATCTCAGCCAGGCCGGTCTTCAGCCGCAAACCGTGCGGCGCGTAGTTTCCATTGGAACTGGTTAGATCGGCCATGGCGCGTGAGCTCCTTCTTGCGTGATGCTTTATAGGTCGAATCAATGCGGAATCGCACGTCAATACACTAACGACGTTCGATCGGATAACAGACTCAGCATAGCAGTGAATGTGTGCACGCCTGCATGGATTGCTGCACCAGCGTAAGCGATCAGGAGTATTGAGCGATTACCGTGCACACGGCTTCACCAAAGCGGTCGACCCACGCGCCGTCAAGACCGGGAACGCCTCGCAGTGCATCGACTGAGGAAGGACGCGACGCAGCAATGTCATGGATGGTGCGGTCCTGCAGAAGAGCGAACGGCGCCCGCTCCTGTCGTTTTGCCTCATGCATGCGCCAGACCTTGAGCGCCTGTTCCAGCGTGGACAAGACCGGAACCGTTTGCGGTTCTACAGTCCCTTCAGCGGGCGTGATCGCGGTCCGCAACGACGACGCGGACTGCGGACGCGGCATGGATTTCGAAGCCCTGCGCTGCTCCGAACGCTCGGCGGTGACTGCAGGATTGCCTGTGCCGTTGACAACAGCCAGAATGGCATCACCCCAGCGTTCTGCCTTTGCGTCTCCGATGCCGGAGACACCTCTGAGATCGGCTGTGGTCGTGGGTGCGTCGATTAAGATCTGGCGCAGCGTCCTGTCCCCAAAGACGACAAATGCCGGTTTGCCAAGTAGCTTTGCCTCGGCCGCGCGCCATGCGCGTAAGGCGGCATCCAGCGTCTTTTGTTCTGCCGTAAGCGGCTGGGTGTCGATCTCTGCCGCTTTGCTCTTCGTGGCGGACCGGGTACGTGTCCGGCCTGCGTTGACTGCCTCGGCATCGCGCATCTGCAGGCCAACCAGCGCCTCGCCGTCTGCCGCCTCACGGCCCTCATGGGTCAGGCTGGCTTTGCGGTACGCGATTTCGCGGCCATCCTCCGCAACGAAGCTGGCGGACTCGATCGTGGTGTACCCGGAACGTGTCAGCGAATCCAGCAGGGCATCCATCTCTTTGCGGTCGCTATCGCCTTTCGGATACAGCTCCGTGTAGAGCTTACCCACGGATTTGCCGGAGGGTGCGGCAGCCAGAGCGCGCAGCATGCGGCGCATATCGCGAGTCTCGTCTCCATTTGGCTCACGGAAGACCTGTGCCGACGCTCGTTCAGGCGAACAGAAGTCACACAGGCCGCAGGTGCGGCTGCTGTCGGAAACATCACCAAAGTGCCGGATCAGCGCGGCCATGCGGCACTCCGCGCCGGAGGCAAACCGCATCATGGCGTCGATCTGCCCGCGGCGGAAGTTCACCTGCGTGTCATAGCTCCTGCGCCAGGCACCGGCTGTCTCCACGGTACGCGTTACATTTCCGGCCATATCGATCTGAACCGCTGCCTGCGCCAGCAACTTGTCCAGCGCCGGTCCGAAGACATCCAGGTCCAGCTTCAGCGCGATGCGCAGGTCGTCGGCGTGTACCGGTTCTGTGCGTAGCGCGGCAGCGATGCGGGCCAGCGTGTCCGTGGGCGGGTAGTCGCGTTCCAGAAAGAAGTCGTGCATGCGGCGATCGGCAAAGCTGTACATCAGTACCGTGCGTGCCGGCTTGCCATCGCGCCCGGCGCGGCCAATCTCCTGGTAAAAGCTTTCAACGGTGGCGGGCATGGCCATGTGCAGTACTGTGCGCACGTCGGCCTTGTCAATGCCCATGCCAAACGCAATGGTGGCGACAACAACTTGCGTTTCGCCCGACAGAAAGGCACGCTGAACGCGCTCCCGTGTTCCTGCGTCCAGCCCTGCGTGGTAGGTCGCAGCAGGAAAGCCGGTGTTCAGTTCCGATGCGAGTGTCTCCGCATCCTTGCGCGATGGTGCATAGATAATGGCGGGCCGGTTCGCAGGGTCAGCCAGCAGCTTTCGCGCAAGTTCCAGGCGGCGCGGTTTAGAGACCTCGACCACTTCAATCGCCAGGTTGGTGCGGCGAAAACCCTGAATGAATTTTGCCGGCTGCTTAAGTGCGAGTTCGCTAACGATGTCCTGCTGTACCTGAGGGGTTGCGGTTGCGGTCAGCGCAATAATGGGTGCGGGACGCAGGGCCTGCAGATGCGCTGCAAGGTTGCGGTAGTCCGGACGAAAGTCATGGCCCCACTGCGAGATGCAGTGCGCTTCGTCAATGGCGACGAGCGACAGCGGCCGCTTTGCCAGCATGGCTCCAAAACCGGGCACACGAAAGCGCTCCGGTGCGATGAACAGGAATTGCAGGCTGCCATCCAGGTATTCGCGGCACACCTGTCGACTGTGTTCGCGATCCAGGCCGGAGTGGATTCGCCCGACCCGCAGGCCCAGCGCGGTAAGTTTTTGCGCCTGGTCGTCCATCAACGCAATCAGAGGCGAGATAACGAGTGCCGTGCCTTGCCGCGCCAGCGCAGGCAGTTGGTAGCAAAGGCTCTTGCCCGCGCCGGTTGGCATAACCAAAAGCACGTCGCGCCCGGCCACGGCGGCCTCGCACACAGCCTGCTGGCTGGCGCGGAAAGCAGGGAAGCCGAAGGTGGTGTGCAACAGCGTTTGCAGGTCAGGGGAATGCATTGCAGGTGGTGCTATTTTCGCACGATGTTCGCCGCCCGGCGAAACCCGGCCAACGCAAGGCTGTGCCGGACATGATGACTCCTAACCACGTAGAACCGCCTTCGCCCAACTTGGGGCGAAGGCGGTGTGGACCTACATGGACAGACTAACTTGCCATCATGATCTTGTCGGGCGTGATCGGGAAGTCGCGGACGCGCTTGCCGGTCGCGTTGTAGACAGCATTGGCGATCGCCGCGGCAATGCCGGTAATGCCGATTTCACCCACACCGCGCGCACCCTGCGGGCTGAACTTGGTGTCGGGCGTGTCGATAACTGAGACTTCGATCCGCTGAGCGTCGGCATTCACCGGCACGTGGTACTCCGCCAGGTTGTTGTTGACGATGCGGCCATACGTGTTGTCCAGGGACGTCTCTTCTGTGAGTGCCGTGCCGATGCCCCACACAATGCCACCCTCCAACTGCGAGATGCCGGTCTTCCGGTTTAGCAGCTTGCCGATGTCGTAGGTTGCAACCACCCGCCTGACTTCGACCATGTGGGTCGAGTCGTCCACAGCAACTTCAGCAAAAATCGCGCCCCAGGAGTGGGAGGAAAGTGCACGCTCGGCCTCCTGGCTGGGCTCGCCCGAGCCGCTTGCTTCGACAGGCAGACCCTTGTTGCGCGCGATGGAGAGCGACAAGGCCTCGGCACGTGCAGGCATACTTTTCAGTTGCAGCATGCCGCCTTTCGCAACTACATCCTGTGCCTTGGCGTTATAAAGTTGCGAACCTGGATCATCAATCGCCAGATTCGCCAGCTTCAACAAAAGTTGCGCACAGGCGTCCTTGATGGCTGGACCGACCGACGCTGTCGACTGTGATCCACCGGAGACGGGTGCCTTGGGGAGTGTGGAGTCACCCAGCTTGACGTCGACCGATTCCCAGGGAACATCAAGTTCCTGCATAACGGTCTGCGCCATCATGGTGTACATGCCGGTGCCAAGGTCCTGTGTGCCGCTGCCGACGAAGATACGTCCGTTTGGCTGCAGACGAACAGTTGCCATGGCGGCGGACCGGTTCGCCGGATACGTGGCAGTCGCCATACCGTGGCCGATGTGCTTGTTGCCCTCACGCACCTGTCCGGGTGAAGCATTCCGCTTCGACCAGCCAAAGCGTTCCGCTGCATCGGAATAAGCAGCGCGCAGGTTTTTAGAGGTCCACTCACGCTGCATGCCTGGATCTTTCTCTGCGTAGTTCACCAGGCGGAGCTGCAGCGGGTCCATCTTCAGCTTCTCGGCAAGTTCGTCCATTGCGGATTCGAGAGCCGCGGTACCAACGCTTTCGCCCGGCGCGCGTTGAAAGGTCTGCACGCCGATATTCATGTCAACCAGCTTGTGCGAGGTCTGGATGCTGTCACACTGGTAAAGCATGGACGTCTGCTGTGCGGCAGGCTCCAGAAAGTCTTCCATGACGGATGCAGGCAGGACCACGGCGTGATCCATCGCAACCAGCTTGCCGTCGGCGCTTGCGCCCAGCTTGATGGTCTGCACCGTCTTGGGCCGGCCTCCCACGGGGCCGAACATCTGCTCACGTTCGATGGCAAGGCGCACGGGAGCGCCCACTACCTTGGCAGCCATGGCGCACAGGATGACATGGGACCAGGTAGAACCCTTCGACCCGAAGCCGCCGCCGACGTACGGATCCAATACATGGACGTTATCCAGAGGCAGGGCAAAGTGCTTCGCGAGTGTCTGTTTGTCGCCGGAGATGTATTGCGTAGCATCGTAGACCGTCAGCTTTTCGCCTTCCCAGGAGGCAATGGTCGCGTGCGGCTCAAGGGGATTGTGCGTCTGCAATGGGGTTGTGTAAGTGTGCTCTATGACCGTGGTGGCCTTGGCCCAGGCGGCCTCGGCCTCGCCGGGCTTGCGCTCTGCAGGTGCATTGCCGCGCTTTGGCAGGCGAGCTTCAGTGAGGCGGTGATCAAAGTCCAGTTTCGCAGGAGCCTGCTTGTAGCGCACCTTGATGAGGCTGGCGGCGTGTGCGGCCTCCACCTGTGACTTCGCAATAACGATACCGATAGGCTCGTTGTTGTAGTACACATTGCGGTCCTGCAGCAGGGAAAGCTTCCGGACCGCAGGAGGTTGTGGCGTAACGATCGGCAGCTTCGGTGCATTGAAGGGCGTCAGGATCTTTACCACACCTGCTGCACGATCGGCAGACGTGGTGTCCATAGAGAGTATCTCGCCGCTCGGGACCGAGGCTGTGACCAGGTAGGCATACAACATGCTTTTACCCTGAAACTGATCTGTGAACTCTGCCGCGTACTTTACTTTGCCCAGCACCTTCAGCTTGCCGTCATAGCGGTACGGCATTTCCTTGCCATTGCCAACGGGTTTCTGCTCTTCCTGAAGATCCATCATGCTGCGGCTCCTTCTGCGGCGCGGCTTGTGCCCATGGCGGCTAGTGTGAAGGCACGCACAATGCACTGCTTTGCCAGTTCGATTTTGAAGGCATTGTGCTCATATCCTTTGGCACCCTGCATCGCGGCATCGGCTGCAGCCTTGTAGGTTGCCTCATTGGCAGGTTTGCCAACCATGGCCTGCTCGGCGGCTTTGCTTGTCCAGGGCTTATGAGCAACACCACCCAAGGCAAACGCAACAGACCTGATGGTGTTGCCATCCAGCTCAAGCCCGGCGGCAACGGAGACGAGTGCAAAGGCATAGCTCTGGCGGTCGCGAGCTTTCAGGTAATAACTGTGCGACGCAAACTTTGCAGCGGACGCGGGCAGATGAACACCGGTGATCAGCTCATCACGTTGCAGGTTGGTATCCAGTTCCGGTGTCTTGCCTACAAGGCGGTGAAAGTCACGTACAGGCATTGTTTTCTTGCCCTTGGGTCCAGTGATTTCAACGTGCGCATCCAGTGCAGCCATCGCAACGCTCATGTCCGACGGGTTCGTCGCAATGCAGGTGTGTGCACCGGATGGACCATCATCCGTCTGCCCCAGCACGGCATGAATGCGGTTCAGCCCCTTGATGGCAGCGCAGCCCGAACCCGCCACACGCTTGTTACAAGCAGGCAGGGCGGGATCATAGAAGTAATAGCAACGGGTCCGCTGCATCAGGTTGCCGCCCGTTGTTGCCAGGTTCCGCAGTTGAGCAGAAGCACCCGCCAACAGGGCCTGCGACAGCAGGGGATATGTCTTTCGCACGTCAGCCGTGTTCGCAAGGTCGCTGTTGCGAACCAGCGCTCCAATGCGGTGACCACCTTCCGCGGGGGTGATCTGCGCCAGCGTCTGCAGCCGTGTGATGTCGATCAGCGTGCTAGGCTGTTCAACGTTCTGTTTCATCAGGTCGACCAGGTTGGTGCCACCGCCCAGCAGTTTCGCGGTCTTGTTGGCTGCAAGGGCCTGAATTGCGGCTTCGGGCGCACTGGCCCGTTCGTATGCAAATGGATTCACAGGTTCACCTGTCTTGCGACCGCGCGAACGGCCTGCACGATGTTGGGGTAGGCGCCGCAACGGCAGATGTTGCCGCTCATGCGCTCACGAATCTCGTGGTCGGTCAGCTTGGGGGCGTCCTGGGTGCAATCCTCGAACGAGACCACCGAAGCGTGTCCCTGCTTCATTTCGTCAAGCAGCGCGACTGCCGAGCAGATCTGGCCGGGCGTGCAGTAGCCGCACTGGTAAGCATCATGCTCAAGAAATGCAGCCTGAATGGGCGAAAGCTCCTCGCCGTGCGCAAGACCCTCAATGGTGGTGATGCGGTCGCCCTCAGCAGAGACCGCCAGCAGCAAGCAGCTATTAACACGCCTGCCGTCCACCAGCACGGTGCATGCACCACATTGGCCGTGATCGCATCCTTTTTTCGACCCAGTCAAATTGAGGTGGTCGCGCAGCGTATCCAGCAGGCTGGTGCGCGTGTCCAGAACCACGGTATGGTCCTGACCGTTGATGTTCAGGGTGACCGATTTGGTGCGGGCAGCGGAGGTATTTACGCCCTGTGCCTCCGCTGGTGCCACCGCAATACCACTGGCCAGCCCCGCGCCGAGCGCCGTTGCTGATTGAAGAAATGTTCGGCGGCTGACTTCCCACTCGTGCCTGGCCGCAGGTTCTGTTGGTTCAGGACCCTGTTGGTCCTCCAGCTCCATGCATTTGGAGACGCTCATTCAACAGCCTCTAATCTGAATCTGTATTTCAAACTAGAGATGAGACGTTCAGTCGGGTGCACCGGATGCCCACTCTGAACTGCGCTGCACGTGAGCGGCATGCCATTTCCAGTCCGGGATACCGGAGCTGGTTGTAGGACAACATCAGCCTCACCCGATTTTGAGAAGAACAGGGAATACGTTAGACTAAGGTGTTGATTTGATAAGCCCACGCAGGCTACGGCAGCGGGCACGAGGAGCAGATATGGCAAAGCGTCGTGGAAATCCGAACTGGGGAAAGCCGGAGCCCATCGGTCCGGTGGTACCCACCGTCACATCGTTTGAGCTGGTGGTCAAGGAGTACAAACTGACGCCGGATCAGTACATCCGTTCCACCCGGCTGAGGGAGTGGGCTCGCCGGAACAAAAATTCGAAGTATATTCCAGAGGCGTTGCTGGAGGCCTGGGGCTTCGAGATCGAATCCACCCTGTAGCATCCGGGAACCCTTCACATCCGCATTTAGGTCCGCATCCGCGGACCTTTTGCATCTTCCGGATCATCCAGTAAGCGGCCCTGGAGTTTACCTGCATGCCTGAAAGTCCTTTTATCGATGTGCCGGAAGCTTTGCGGCAGTTTGCCGCGGGTCGCATGATCGTGGTTGTGGATGATGAAGATCGGGAAAACGAAGGCGACCTGACGCTTGCCGCTGAGCACGTCACGCCGGAAGCCATCAACTTCATGGCGAAGCATGGGCGTGGCCTGATCTGCCTGACGTTGACAGAGGAGAGGGCTGACTACCTGCGCTTGCCGCCAATGGCCGCGGAAAATACCTCGCGCTTCGGCACTGCCTTTACAGAGAGCATTGAGGCCCGCGAAGGCGTCACGACGGGCATTTCTGCGGCGGATCGTGCTCACACCATCCTGACAGCGGTGAGCCCTGGCAGGACGGCCGCCGATCTTGCGCGTCCTGGCCACATCTTTCCGCTGCGCGCCCGCAAGGGTGGCGTGCTGGTGCGTGCCGGCCAGACGGAAGCGTCTGTGGACCTGGCGCGAATGGGTGGGATGATCCCGGCAGGGGTAATCTGCGAGATCATGAACGAGGATGGTTCCATGGCGCGTGTGCCGGACCTGGTGCGGTTTTGCCAATTGCACGGTTTGAGCATGCTGACGGTCGCGGAGTTGATCCGTCACCGTTTGCAGCACGAGCGATACATCCATCGTGCAGCGGAGACCGTCCTGCAGACGCCCTGGGGCGAGTTCCGGACCATTGCATACGAGAGCGATGTGGAAGAGGGCGAAAGCCACCTGGCACTTGTCCTGGGCGATATCAGC